>CAYSUZ010000025.1:0-9249 GCA_964434335.1 uncultured Planctomycetota bacterium
GCTGTTGGCCGCAGCCCGCGACAAGGCACTAATCATCACCGTCGGCACGGCATTCAAAAAACTGCTCGCCGCCGGAATCAGACCCCACATCGCCGTCGCGATAGACCCGAGCGAAGTTAGTGCGCGATACTTCGAAGACCTGCCGCCAGTCGATGATATATTCCTCGTAGCCGACCCGGAAGTCAGCCCGCTAATTATGGCAGACTATCCCGGGCCGCGACTCGTTATCGACATCAAGACGCCGATGTTAAAATGGCTGCGGACACTCTCGGGGCCGAAGGGGAAACTCTTCAAAGGCCGCACGGTAGCACACACGTCGTATTATCTGGCGCAGCACCTGGGCGCAGACCCAATAATCTTCGTCGGGCTTGACCTCTCGTTCCCCGGCAACAAGGCCCATGCAGCGGGCTGCGACAACGCGTGGGGCGCAGATATCGGCGAGAAAATTAAACGCGACATCGAAGAGGTCCGCGATGAAGACGGCAATGTAACAATGCGCCGACCGGCTCCCGATGCCGAAAATATCATCCTTGTGCCCGGCATCGACGGAACGATGCTGCCGACACAACGCAATTTCCTAAACTTCCTGACGATCTTCGAAAACCGCTTTGCCGAAGACAAACGCCGGATAATCGACGCCACCGAAGGCGGTGCGCTCAAGCGCGGCGCGGAGGTGATGACGCTGCGCGAGGCGCTAGACGAGTGCGCCACGGAGGATTTCGACTCGCTGGCAATACTGCGCTCGCGGCTGGGCGAGCCACAGCACATCCAAATAGCCGATTTCGTACGCGAAGTCGAAGACGTGCTCGAAGCGCTGGCCCGCATCCGCCATGCCGCAAAAGAGGGACACGAGGCTATCGAAAAAATAGAACGCATGATAGGCGACGGCGATCATGATTCGCCGAAGATAAAAAAATTGAAGGCGCTAACCAATGCCTGTAACGACAAAATCATGGCCGAGGAGCCTGCGATAAACTTCGTCCAGCGCACGATGATGGAGACCAAGCTCCTCTTCGAAAAACCCGATTTGGCGGGCGTCAGCAGCATGCCCTATGGCCAGGAGCGAGTCAAAAAAGAAATGTTGCGCACGGCACTGTTCTTCAACGGCGTCACAGAGAGTGTGCGTGACCTCGCGGAATTATTCCGCGAACTACGCGATTACCTCGCCAGTGACGCAGCCAGCAGTGAGATCGAACGCTACAACACCTACATCTCGCCGGACGCGGTTTAGAGTCAACACGGATGTTATTGACAGACTCGGCGGGGATTGGTATATTTGTCGGCGAGGGCGCAGGAGAAGCCCCGCACATTTAATCGAACGAGGTGAGACATGTTCAGGAAACTCTTTTTTGCGCTGTTCGCGGCGGCTATACTGGCCGCGCCCGGCTGTATTTACCTCAACGGCGAACACAACAGGCAACTCGTTGGCAAGATGCACCGCGAATGGATCGAAGCGCAGCTCGAATTCGACAGGTGGTTCTTCGGTATCCCCGAAAAGTAGACCGCAATTCCCCGCAAAGAAAAACGCAAGTCGCTTCCCTGCGAAACGACTTGCGTTTAATTTTTATCCCCCGCCCTATTTAACCTTGGGCAGCTCAACTTCGGGCACGACAAGATCGCCGAGAAAAAGTTTGGTAATCTTGCTGAAATCGGTTCCCTTCTCAAATATCACAACCGTATCTATCTGCTCGCCCTGCCGCAATTCGCGCGCTTCGAAACGTTCGCGCGCCTCGCGCATTGTACCGTTGACCTTTTGTTCTTCGCGTTCGATCAGAGAGATTGGGTCGCGGCATTGTATATAGGATGAGCCTTGCACACCGGCTTTTTTGTCGAACTGCGCGACGACAAACCCCTTTTTGGGCTTGTAGGTCCAGATGTTTTTGGGATTATTGTTTACGGCTACGAAAACCATATAGCAATATTCGGCGCCGAGTTGTTTGTTGATGGGATCGACGTATTCGGGCTTCGTCATCGGATAGAGTACAACGGAAACCTGGTTGAACTGGCCCATCCACACACGGTGCACATCGCTCTGCTTGGCGACAACGTCGGCGAGCTGTTGAAGCCTGCCTGTCGCGGGCGGATTCTTAACGGTATCGGGGTTTTGGGGTTGTTTGGCCACAAGCTCGGCGCGCAGATTGATAATCGTAATACGCAGCATATCCATCTCGCGGCGCATATCAAGTATCTGGGCTTCGAGCGCCCTAACTTGAGGATCGTCATTGGGGGTATCGGTGATCACGGGCGTTGTCGTTGCTACTGGCTCTTCGACCGGCTCTTCGGGTGGTATTGAGGAGCACGAACAAAGCGCAAGGGTTAAAATGATTATGCCGACAAAGGGCGCTCTCATGGTGGTTCTCCGTTTGGTTCAATTCGCCTGCAATTGCGGGCGGAAAGAATCGGTCAGGTAAATTGAATTCAGGTGTGTGAAATCTCCCGCCGCAATCCTACCAAAATCCCCCCCGCCGGTCAAGCGGCAGCGCGACGCTGCCATACACACAGCAACATAAACACAAAAAGCGGGTCAGGCGAAGTAGCCGTAGAGGGCGCAGATGAGGCCGAGAAGGATGAGATTGCCATCGGCGACAAGAATGCCGGCGACTTCGGAGTTCATGATCTTGCGGCGTACCAAACTGATCGACGCGATAAAACACGCCGGACTCAGCAGCAGGTAAAATCCCAAATTGGCATATTCGGCTGATCTCGCTCCACCGAACATCGGCTTCCATGCCGCTATGCCTAACATCACCGCCGTCAGCGTAACCATGCCGAACAGCAGCAAATGCGTGCCGCGTTCGCCCAGCGCAATCGGCAGCGTCTCGCGCCCCAATCGACGGTCAGAGTACATGTCGGTGAAGTCGACAAGGATTGATTTGGCGACAACGGCGAAAAACGCGACCAGCGTTACGATGAGCGTTGCGGAGGTAAAGACCGCGCCGCTCTGATTGAAAAATGGCACGTAAACCGCGACCGCCGTCCAGCCAATCGCAGCAAAAATATCCTTCGAGCCGGTGATGTCCTTTAGGCGACGGATCCGGCGACCCAGCACCCCCCACGGAATCCACTTCAGACTATACGTCATGCCCAGCAGATAGGCCATCGCGAGGAACGGCGTAATGATCTCGGTGCGATGCAAACGCAGCGAGACCGCCAGCGATATGCTGATTAGCAGCAAACTGGCCACGAGGAGTTTTTTTGAGTGGCGGCGGTAGAACCAGACGCGCCCGGGAATGTGGAGTTTGTCTTCGTGCTCCTCGAAAAGACGGTTGAGCATCGACGTGGCGAAAATGTAGCAGAACGAGATGATGAGAAAGCGCACATCAAAGGTAATCCCCTGCATCACACAGGCGGCAAAGGTCAGCGCGATCGCAGCGAGGCTCGAATAGAGGCTGCTCTTGACCGCGACGCTCAGGCCGCGCATCAGCAGGCGCACACTCGGCGCAAGCCCCACGGATTCGAGTTGCCGGATCACGTCTTGCGTTATCCACGACGGCGTGGAGGCTCCGGCGGTTACGCCAACGATGTTAAATTTCTCCAGCGTATCAATATCAAGCTCGTCGGCGGTCTCGATATGAAAAGTCGGTGTGCCGGTCTGCGCGGCGATCTCGGCGAGACGGCGGGTGTTGGCGCTTTGCTTGCCTCCGACGACGATTACGGCCTCGCAGCGTGCGCCGAGTTCGGCGGCCTCGGCCTGACGATTATGCGTGGCGCGGCAAATGCTGTCTTCGATGACGACTTTGTGGCCGCGCTGTCTGAGTATCGCGGCGATGCGCTCGTAGGCGGCCTCGCTGAAAGTAGTCTGTGCGATAACGACGGTACGCTCGCCCATCTCTACTTCGCGGGCCTCGGCTTCGGTAGAGATGACAGCGTACGGGCCTTCGCAATAGCCTGCAATGCTGGCTATTTCGGCGTGGTCGCGGTCGCCAACGATAATTACGTGCCAGCCTTCGGACGAGTAGCGCCGGGCGGTTTTTTGTGAGCGGCGAACGTGGGGACAGGTCGCGTCGACGATCTCGAAGCCGCGTGTGCGAAGTTTGTCGATCTCGGCGGGCGCGATACCGTGGGCGCGGATTACGACACAGCCGCCCTCGACGGCGTCAAAGTCATCGGCGGGCTTGACGCCGCGCTCTTCGAGCATCCGCACAGCCTGCGGGTTGTGGATCAGCGGGCCATGAGTAAAAACATGGCCGTTGTGATCTTCGGCAGACTTCAGCGCGATATCAAGCGCACGCTTGACGCCCATGCAGAAACCTGCGGTCTTTGCCAGGATGATTTTCATGGCTCGATTATAACGTCTGGGGCTTCCGGGGGAAAGGCCGGAGTCGGTTATTCCTCACGCAAAGCTGGGCTGGGGACACATCCCTTTGCTTAGCAAAGGAGGATGCGTCCCGGCGCGGCACGTCCGGGGAAAAGTCTTTACCGATTTATATGCGTGTGATAAAAATGACAATCAAAATGGAGACTGCAACGGGGATAAGCGTGAAACTTGAATCGAAGAAAATTTTGATCACCGGCGGCGCCGGTTTTATAGGCTCGCATCTGGCGCAGCGCTGTCTGTGCGACGGTGCGAGCGTAACGGTGATCGACGATCTATCGACGGGGCGGCGAGCGAATATGGCGGAGTTTGTGCGGCATCCGCGCTTCAAATTCCACAAGCGCAGCGTAACCGACGAGCGCTTCGTCGGCGGGCTGATCGCCAAAAGCGACCTGATTTACCATCTGGCCGCAGCGGTGGGCGTGGATCTGATAATAAAACAGCCCGTACGCACAATCGAAACCAACGTCTACGGCACCAACATCGTCCTGCGAGAAGCCGCGCGCAACGGCGTGCCGACGGTGTTGGCGTCGTCGTCAGAAGTCTACGGCAAGAACGCCAAAACACCGTTCGCCGAGGGCGATGACATGCTGCTCGGCCCGACGACTCACAGCCGCTGGTCGTATGCAGCGAGCAAGGCCGTTGACGAATTCCTCGCGCTGGCATATCATAAGCAGGATAAATTGCCGGTAACGGTTCTGCGATTTTTCAATATTGTCGGCCCGCGTCAAATCGGCGACTACGGGATGGTGTTGCCGCGTTTTGTATCGGCGGCGCTGGCGGGCGAACCTCTGCGCGTATTCGGCAGCGGGCGTCAGACGCGATGTTTTCTGGACGTGGCGGATCTGGTCGATATTCTGATGAAAATACCGTTCAAAAAACGCGCGGCGGGTTGTGTGTTCAACGTGGGCGGCGAGAGGCCGACGACGATTAACGCGCTGGCGAAGAAAGTTGTGGCGCGGCTGAAGTCGAACTCGGAAATAGTGCGCGTGCCCTACGAGCAGGCCTACGAGAAGGGCTTTGAGGATTTGCGAGCGCGTGTGCCGGATTTGCAGGCGCTACGTGCGCTGATGCCGTTTGAGCCGCGGGTTTCGCTTGGCGAGACTATCGACCGCCTCGCAGACAGGCAGCGCCTGGAGGTATCTGTAGTTAAGTGAATTGAATTATTTTTTTAAGGATGGCAACATGATCGACGGAGTAAATGTCAAAAAACTCAAGGTTATCCCCGACGAGCGCGGCAGATTGATGGAAATTTTGCGCGCCGACGACGAGATGTTTATCAAGTTCGGCCAGGTCTACATAACCACCGCCTATCCGGGCGTGACGAAGGCGTGGCACTATCACAAAATTCAGCACGACTCGATGTGCTGCGTAAAGGGCACGCTCAAACTCGTCCTCTACGATTCACGCGAGGACTCGCCAACAAAGGGCGAGGTCAACGAGTTCTTCATCGGCGAACACAACCCGATGCTCGTGCAGTTCCCGCCGGGAGTCTACCACGGCTTCAAGGGCGTGGGCACCGAGGAAGCGCTGGTGCTGAACGCGCCAACGGAAACGTATTGCTACGACAAGCCCGACGAGTATCGACTCGACGCGCATGACAACGACATTCCCTACGACTGGGCACGAAAGGACGGCTAATATGAAGGGCATAATTCTCGCAGGCGGCATGGGCACACGCATGATGCCGATGACAAAAGTTACCAACAAACATCTGCTGCCGATCTACGACAAGCCGATGATCTATTACCCGATCCAGGCGCTAGTCAACGCAGGCATCAAGGACATCATGATCGTAACCGGCGGCAAGGGCGCGGGCGATTTCCTGGAACTGCTCGGCAACGGCAAGGCGTTCGGCCTCAAGCATCTGAACTACACGTACCAAGACGGCGCAGGCGGGATCGCAGCGGCGCTGGCGCTGACCGAGCATTTCGCCAAGCGCGACAAGATCGCGCTGATTCTGGGCGACAACGTGATCGAAAAAAATCTCGTCAAGGGTGTAGCTGATTTCGAGAAGCAGGAAAAAGGCGCCAAGATTTATCTGACCGAGGTCAAGAATCCGCAGTCTTACGGCATAGCCGAACTCGACGGCGATAAGGTGCTGGGGATCGAAGAGAAACCCAAAAATCCGAAGTCGAACATGGCCGTTATCGGCATATACATGTACGACGCGCGGGTCTACGATATCGTGCGCACGCTCAAGCCCTCGGGCCGGGGCGAGCTGGAGATAACCGACGTGAACAACGCCTATATAAAAGAAGGCACGATGACCAGCGAGGTACTCGACGGCTGGTGGGGCGACTGCGGCGAATCGTTCGACTCGATGCTCGAGGCCGCCAACCTCATCGCCAAAACCGGCGCGAATAATCTCTAATTTTCACCACAGAGGCAGGCAGGGCCTGCTCCCAATATGGGAGAAAGCACATTTTCCAATACCCGCGCCCTGCTTTTTGCCCAACAGCAAAAAGAGGCCGGGCACTACCACTCGCTGACAAGACTTGTGAGTTTACTGTGTTGTTGGCAGTCTTGCCCACACACAAGGAGTGGTAATGGATCGGTAACGGAATGACGAGGAGAGGCGAATGAGCGACGAAGAAGAAAAGAACAAGCAAGAACACAAGGACGAGGCTGCGACGCAGAAAACACCGATTGTTTCCAAAGTCGGCATCAGAAATCGGCGCAGGAAGGCAATCCGTCGAGGAATAATAATCTTCGTGGTGGTGCTGGCGGTTCTTTTCGGCAGCGCGATAATTTTGGTCAAAAACCTCAGTAGCCTCAGCATTCAAGAAGCTGCGGCCGATGGAAAAATAACGCTGATACGCTTGCATCTTTTGTTGGGCACAGACATCGACGCCGTAAACCAAGACAGCGACACGGCCCTAACCAAGGCAGTCGTATATGGACAAGAGGATGCCGTAAAATTCCTCTTGGAAGAAGGTGCCAATCAAAATCCGACCCCAACCGATTTCCGCATCAATGATTCACTGTTGCATATTATTTGTCATAACTTGTATCATTCTGGCAATGAGCGCGAAATATACAATATTGCAAGCATGTTAATCGAATACGACGCAAACCTTAATACATTTAACAGCAACAAAACAACACCGTTGGGCTATGCAATACGGTTTTGCTCTGCGGATGTGGTGGAGTTGTTTTTGAAAAACGGGGCAGATCCTAATCTCGCGGACGCCATAGCGGTTTTTGGATTACCAAGTCTCACAATAACTCCACTTTTGACCGCTATCAGCAACCAACGCTACGACATCGCCAAAATGCTGCTGGATTACGGCGCAGACATCAATCAAACTATCAGCAGCAGCAATCCGTCCTCTTTGCTCTTGCATCTAATATATAGCAACAACGTTCAGAGTGTTCGATTTTTGTTGGAAAACGGCGCAGACCCAAACCACGATGAGTGTTTGAGTGGCCCAATATGGGGGAATCAGCCGGAGATATTAAGCCTGCTGTTGGAACACGGGGCCAATGCAAATCAAATTATTAACAACGAAGGAACAAGCCCGCTGGACTGCGCACTATCAAAAGGCAACGAAGAAATTATCGAGATATTGAAAAAGGCGGGGGCGAAGACGGGCGAGGAATTGGAAAAAGAAGCCGCAGAAGAGCGGGAAGCTGCGAAAAAACAAGCCGCGACGGACAGCACGGGCGAAACAAATACAAACGAAACTGATACGGACACAACTTCACAACAACCTTGAGAGAGACAGCATGACGATTATTATCTACGACGACATCTATCTGGAACACGGCAGCCCCAGCCACGTGGAATCACCGGCGCGGCTGAAGGCAACGACGGACTATCTGCAAAAAATGGGCGAATGGGAAAACGTCGTCGAGCCGCGCGCGGCCAGCGTCGACGATATCCGCCTGGCGCACGAAGAGAAAATGATTGAGTTCGCGCGAAAGACCTCCGAAGCGGGCGGCGGTTTTCTCGACCCCGACACGCAGGTCTCGGCGCGATCTTACGAAGCCGCGCTTTACGCAGCAGGCGGCGTGCTGACGGCTGTCGACAAGGTGATGGACGGCGCGGACAAAAATGCGCTGTGCCTGGTGCGCCCGCCGGGACACCACGCTACACCAAGCAGGTCGATGGGCTTTTGCGTGTTTAACAACATCGCTATCGGCGCACGCTACCTCCAGAAAAAATACGGCATCAAGCGCATCGGCATAGTCGACTGGGACGCGCATCACGGCAACGGCACGCAGGAAACATTCTACGCCGACGCGGGCGTGATGTACTGCTCGGCGCACTGCGATATCATGTTCCCCGGCAGCGGCCACGCCGACGAAACGGGCGAGGGCGAGGGCAAGGGGACGACGCTGAATAGCCCGACGGGCTATCGAACGCGCGGCGATGAATTCGTGAGACTGATGCGCGAATCAATCGAAGGGCCGCTGGCGGAGTTCAAGCCGGAATTTATTTTGATCTCGGCGGGATTCGACGCGCTGGCCGAGGATCCGCTGTGCCGCTTCTGCCTGCAACCCGCAGACTTCGGAACGATGACGCAGATGGTGTGCGACCTCGCGGCAAAACATTCGCAGGGCCGCGTAGTCTCGACGCTGGAGGGCGGGTATAGTCTGGAGTTGCTGCCGAAGTGCGTTCAGATACATCTCGCGGCGATGAGGAACTACTGTTCGTAATCGGCGCGCACCACCCGGAAGCCTACGCGCACGTAGCCGATAAAGGCAATCGTAACCCATGCGATCACCCACCACTGCATGACCAACAGCACCACGGGCAAGGCTTGCAGGTCGCTGGTTTCGGGCGAGATCGCAATGCGCAGTACCTGAAAAAAAAGGACGAACGGTATAAGCACCAATTGCGAACCCATGCTGAATTTTCCAGTCCACGTCGGCGGGAAAAGGGCGTTCTTTTTGAACCACGCCTTGACGATGGCCGAACCTGCAAGAAT
>CAYSUZ010000026.1:0-9163 GCA_964434335.1 uncultured Planctomycetota bacterium
CTGCCGACTTTTTTCGATGAGGTAGTTGCCGTCCATTTCTTCGAGTTTTCTTACCAGCGATTTTTGGTAGTCGAACAGCCGGAAGGGGATAGTCCCGTTGCCCGCGCCTGCGTCGGAGCGTGGCTCGAAAATGTGGCAGTGGTTGTCGATGAAGTGTTCCGCCGAAAGCGCACAACGAGCCATTTCGCTTATTTCGTCCGGGGTGAGCGCTTGCCGTTCCATCTGCGGTTGATAATTTTTTTTGCGTTTTTTTACCATATATTGCCCTTCATTTTAGATGGGAGAGTATGCAGTTGGCGGTATGGGAATAATTGTTCTCAAAACACGGGGTTTTTCGCCCCACGACCTATCTTACTGTGAAATATGGCGATGTGACAAATTTTGTCAGGCGTTTTTGACAAAAAGGGGGCATTTTAGCGACGACGGTCAAGGCATGGGGAAATTGTGTTTCGTAAGTCCTTTTATTACATGATGTTGAAATTTTAGTTTTTGGAGTGGTTTTTGGCATCAGACTTGCGAATTATTAAGTAGATCCCAAGGGATCAGGGTCGCGAAGACATAAAAAAAATAAAGGAACGCGGCCCTCAGAACTGATAACTGATATTGTGAAACATAGGGCCAGGGCAACACCTTAAAAAAAATTAGATAAAAGCGCCTGTTGCTCTATGTTTCTCGAATAAAAACCGGCGAGCCGGAGACTGATAAAGGACGACCCTTCTTTTGGAGGTGCGGGCTGAGAAAACCACGGGACGGACATTAGTTTGAAACGATATTGGGAAAAAATTCCGTCCCGTACCGAACTAAACCGAACTAATACTCCTTTTTCTCCTTTAACTCCTCGTGCAGAGTGGTTGTGGTCAAACTTTTACAAAGGAGACTGTGACTACTTTGCTCAGTACAGGATAAGCGAGGGGCTCGAAAGAGCTCCTCGCTTTTTCTAATTAACCTCCCTGCTATCCTGCCCAAACCCATCCCCATATTTTGCTTCTAATGCCGCATGGCAAAAAAATCTCTAAAACTTTTCACATAATTTCGCAGCACCCTGCATACCCGTACCTCACCCATGAGAGCACAAATTAATCGCCGCAATATTTAAAAGGAGCATGGTATGGGATTAATAGAGGACGCCATCAAACTTGCAGGCCGTCCGGATTGGTACGGCAGCACCGGCGCCCCCGCCGGGACCCGTCGCTCGGTTGCGGCAGCCGGTGAGAGTGCTGGCGAAGAGGAGTGCTGGTTTTTCCTGCAAATGTACAAAGGTCTCCATGAGCAGTTTGTCGAGAAATATCCCGACGAGACGGTCGAGGAATTCGCGCGTCGGTGGAAATGCACCATAAACCTGACCCGGCCAATCGTTGACATCCTTTCCGGCCTGTATCGTCGTGCGCCACTGCGCCATATTGAGGCGGCTGAGCGTGTAGAGGCGCGTCTTCAAAAAGTATGGCGCGAGAGCGAGATCGACTCGTTCATGCTCGCTGTCGACCGTCTGACCCGTTTGACCGGCACCATTGCCGTCCGGCCTTATTATGACAAGGCTGCGCGACGGCTGCGGTACTGGCTGTATACGCGGGACAAACTGCGCGTTATCGAGGACGAGGAAAATCCCTTTGTGCCGAAAGCCGTCGTGGTTCGCTGGATTGCGCGTGACCACCGTCGCCCGTGGAAAATTGTTCACCTGGCGCATGTCTGGACGGCGAACGAATTCACCAAACTCGTCGACGGAGTCGAGGTAAAGGGCGCACGCGCCGAGCACGGCATGGGGCGCATTCCGTTGGTATTCTTTCACGATCATACGGATTTCGAAAGTTTCTTTACCTACGGACGCGGCAGGGATGTGTGCGCGGCGAACTGTGTCATAAACAATAAGCTTACTCACAAACTCGAGGCCGTGATTTTTCAGGGGCTTGGCGTGCCGGTCATCACCAACCCCTCGCCCAATACCGAGCTGGTAATCTCGCCCAAACGCGCTATCGCCATTGATCTGCCCGCAGGTAGGGAGGGTGGGCTGGAGTTCGTCTCGCCCAACGCGCCGATTGCCGAACTTATCAAGGACGTGGAGGCCGATATTCAGAATCTTTTGCTCGTCAATCGAATTCCCGAATCCGCTATCCGCATCAAGGCGGGCATTGCGAGCGGTGCATCTATTGTGGCGGAGAATATTCCCCTGCTCGAAGACCGCACCGAGCGCGCGCGGTTGTTTGCGCCCAAAGAGCGCGAGCTCGTGGATCTGACGTTGTTGACGCTCAACGAATTCGAGGATGATTTCGATTTTGCCGCCGGTATCGAAAAGAGCAATTTCCGCATTGATTACAAAGAACCCGAGTTCCCCCTTAACGTCAGCGAACGCATCAACCGCGACAAATTTCTGCTTGATAATGACCTGATTCAGCCGTGGCAGATATGGATGCGTGACGATCCAGACCGCTTTATGAGCGAAAAGGAAGCCAAAGCAAAATGGCTGGAAAGCCGTGATCAAAACCAACTATAACGGAGGAACACAATGGCAGATCCATTGCAAAGTACCGAAAAATCTGCGCCCGAAGATACGGCGCTAACGGCGGAGCAGGGCGAGCAATCGCCCCGACAGCCCGAAGGTTTTTCAGCCGATTATGTGAAATCACTGCGCGAGGAGAACAAGCGCAGACGCATCGAGGCGAAGGAGTTGGCCACGAAGGTCGAGACTCTCAACACCAACGTCAAAGGGTTGCTGCTCAAGGCCGCTTTCGGTAGGGAAGCGGTCAGTGCCGGTATCGCGCATCCTGAAGATGCTTACAAACTGGCCAATATGAGCGGTGTGGAAATCGACGACGAACATGGCAGCGTAACCGGAATTGCCGAGGCGATAGAGTCGCTGCGCGAAAACCGGCCGTGGCTATTTCGTCGCCAAAAACCACAACCATACGGCCCCGAGACCAGCCTTACGGGTTCTGCGCCATCGCCGCTCGAAGCGGCTCGCAGCGAGGCGATGAAAAAGCCAAGCGTCAAGAACATCGCTCGCTACCAGGCGGAACTCGCCCGGGCACGAATACGCAACTAATTTCAACATGAACCACACAGGAGAAAAAAATGGCTTTTACAGGAAAAGCGACCTACGACAATATGGACGCGATCTATACCGATATCACGCCCGATCTCATTGCGATGGTTGCGCGTGATGCCACGCCGCTGCTCGACATAATCGGCGACTCGGAGTTCCCCGCGCTCTCGACCAAGCATGAGTGGATGGAGGACGCGCTCATACCCAACCGATTTGCCAATCAGGGCGAGGCGCTCGCCGCGGATACGACTATCGTCTTTCCGTCTTCGGCGACGGTGCTGGTCGGCGACGTCCTGCGTCCCGAAGGCTCGTCCGAGCGCTGTCTCGTAACGGCGGTCAATTCCAACACCGCCACCGTTACTCGCGGCTACGGCGGAACTACCGCCGCAGATATCGAGGATGGACAGACGATCAACATCATCGGCAACGCTGCTCTCGAAGGCGACGCTGCTGGCGAGAATCTCACCACCAACCGCATACGAAAATATGCGTATTCGCAGATTTTCACCAAGACCGTCAAGGTCAGCGGTACGGCGGCTTCGGTAAAGATTTACGGTACCGCGCAGGACGAATACAACTATCAACTCCAATTGCGCCTGCGCGAGATTCTTCGCGATCTCGAGAACACCCTCATCAATGGCGTCGCGCCAGCAGCCACAGCACAGGGCAGCGATAGCGTGCGGCGTTCGATCAACGGCGTCGATGCACAGATTGCTACCAACGTCATTACGCACGCTTCCGGCGATCTGACCGAGACCGAGCTCAACAACATGATGAAGATGCTGTGGGATACTGGCAGCAAAAACATCGACATCATGCTCGTCAACGGTGTCCAAAAACGAGCGATCTCAAGCCTGATTATGGAGAGCCGCGGCTACTATGCCGACGATGCTGCGATCAAAAACACGGTAGGTGTTTATGAGAGCGACTTCGGCGTGGTCAAGGTTGTGCTGTGTCCGTGGGTGCCCGAAGACGAGATTCTCTTCCTCGACACCAGCCGCATCGGCATCCTGCCGGTGAAGGGCAGAGCCTTTAACCACAAACCACTGGCCGCCAGCGGAGATTACCAGATGGGCCAACTCGTGGGCGAATACGTGCTTGAGTTCCGCAACGAAAACGCACACGGCAAGATTGTCGGATTGCCGACGACTTAATCAGTTACCGGCTTTGCCGGACCTTGCCGTCGCGGAGGCGAGCGCCGCAATCCTGCGGGAGCGGGCCGTCTCCGCGGCGACGGTTAGGAGGAAAAATGCAGGAAGTAATTATTATAAGTGATTTGTGCGGTCAGGTTTCTGACGTAAACCTAACCGGTTTCACGCGTGCGAATACCGCCGAGATGCGTTTGTTCCTCCGTATTACCGATGAGGGCGGGGGAGGTTTCGGAGTGTTTTTGAGCAATTCCAATACTGTGGTAGCAAGCGGTTTTGCGAGTGGCCCTAATCCTGTGGTAGAGTTGTTGCCGGCTGGATCCAGCGGCATTAGCGGCTCGCTCCAATTGAATGCTGCGACCGAAGCAAGCGGCATATCACTGCTTTTGGGCTGGGCCGATATCTTTGACCTAAAAGCCTACGAGTCAAGCATTGATATGTGGCTGCCCAATGAAGCGGCAGATTTTTATCTTCAGCAAAGCGAGGCGTTTTTCCAGATAAACCAGGTGCTGCGGCACAAATTCCGCGATGAATTATCATCTGCCGGTCGAGCTGATCTCTCGCGTATCGCCGAGCCTGCCGCGCTCAAGCGCGCCCAGACCTGCTACGTGTTGTACCTGTTGTACAATGATCGCGCTGCGCGGCTGGAGGATGTGAACGGTGTTTATGCGAAGGGCCGCGACAGATACTATGCGCTGTATGAACGCGAAATGGCTTCGATCACGATTGCACTTGACGTGGACGGCGATGGCCAGGCTGATACCTTTCCCAAAACCGGCAGCGTCAAGATAAGCCGAGCCTGACTCGCTGTGCGCTTGCATTTGCTGGAGGAACAAATGTCTTCGAAATTTGAAACAATTCTCAATACCGTGGCCGCCGAGTTGGAGCCGTTTGTCTTCGCTTCCGTTGTAGTCGGGACTGTGCTCGACGGGGCATCAGCCTTGCCGTCCTGTTTGGTCAGTCCGCAAAAAATGGAGCGCGAGGAGTATTCGCTTTTTGGCGACACTATGCGCTACACTGTTGTGTTGACGATTTGCACCGGCGAGCGCAACAGTGCCGATGCGTTTATCGGGGCTTTGCAAACCGCCGAAAACATCCAGAAACACTTTCATCACAAGCGCCTGGGGGCTGTTGCGGGGCATTTGGATACTGTTGCATCGGTGGAATCTCTCGGCGGCAAGGACGGGTTGCGGGTGTGTCTGGGCCTGAGTGCGAGCGAAGAAATATGAACTTCCCTTGAATCGCCGGGCAGTGCGTGCTAGAATCTCGCTTTGGTCAATCCTTTTTGAACCAGTTTGAACCAGTTTGCCGGGAGAATCGACATGTTGCATGTAGTCATCATGGCCGGAGGCGTGGGCGTTCGCCTGTGGCCCCAAAGCCGCAAGGCAAGCCCCAAGCAATTGCTTTCCCTTATTAGCGAGCGTTCGCTTATTCAGGAAACCGTTGACAGGCTAAAAGGCAAGGTTGCGCCCGAAAACATTTTGATCATCACGAACTCTTCGCAGGTCGACATGATGCTCAAGCAACTTCCCGAACTGCCCGCCGAGAATATCATCGGCGAGCCGATCGGACGCGGAAGCGCAGCGGCGGTGGCACTGGGCGCGGCTATCGTGGCCAGCAAGGACTCCGACGCGACGATGGTTGTGCTGTCAGCCGATCACGTCATTAAGCCCGCAGACAAATTCTGGGCGACGGTCGAGGCTGCGGTGGAAGCCGTTGCCGACGGTCAGTGCCTGGCGACGCTGGGCATCGTACCCGAGTTTCCCGCGACCGGTTTTGGCTACATTCACCGTGGCGAAAAGGTTGCCGATCATGACGGGATATCCACTTATCAGGTTCAGCGTTTCGTCGAAAAACCCCACATCCACACAGCAACGGAGTATTTTCGCTCTGGCGAGTTTTACTGGAACGCGGGCATTTTCGTCTGGCGCGTCGATACTATCCGCGATGCCTTCAAGAACTCTATGCCCGACCTTTATGCTGCGGGCGAGGCGATAACAAAAGCCTTCGGCAAAGCCGACCAGGACGAAGTTATCAAGCGCGAATACGGCAAAATCCAGTCACAGACTATCGATTACGGCATCATGGAAAAGGCCGAAAATATTAAGGTGATCGAAGCCGCTTTCCAATGGGACGATATCGGTTCCTGGCGCGGACTGGACAAGCATCGCGAAAAAGACGACAAGGGCAACATCTTGGGTGCTCCGCATATTGGCATTGATACCCACAACTGCACGATCATCGGTGATGGGCAACTTATCGCCACCATCGGCGTGGATGATTTGGTAATCGTGCGAACTGATGATGCGATTCTTATTTGCCAGAAAGAACGCGCGCAGGAAGTGCGCAATCTGGTTGACGCGCTCAAGGAAAAGAACCTCGACAAGTATCTCTAATACGTCGGGAAAATTGAGAACACGATGGGCGGCTGAGTTGGCCGCCCGTCTTTTTGGAGTGAGAACAGCATGAGCATTATCGGGATTGATTACGGTCGAAGGCGCGTGGGGCTGGCGCTGAGCGACGCTGGGGGGCGCGTAGCCGTGCCGCTTGTCGTAATTGATCGTCGCAGCGACCCCGACTGGATCGGCACTATCGCCCGCCTCGCTGCGGAATACGAGATCGCTAGATTCGTCGTCGGATTGCCGTTGCGAACCGATATGCAGTACAGCGAAATGGCCGACGAGGCTACGGCTTTTGGCAATCAACTGCATGAACAGACCGGGCTGCCTGTTGAGATGTGGGACGAGCGATTTTCCACAGCCAGCGCCGAACGTGTGCTTATGGACGCCAATATGTCGCGTGCCAAGCGCAAGGCCAAACTTGACAAAGTCGCCGCGCAGGTGATTCTGCAAAGCTATCTTGATACGAAACGCCGGACGGAGCCAGAGAATGATTGAAACCACAATAGCGAATCTTGAAAAACACAACTTCGTTGTTCATCGTGTTGCTACTGCCGACGAGGCGAAGGACAAAGTTATCGAACTGATTCCGCTCGGATCTGCTGTGGGTTTTGGCGGCTCGACGACCGTCGCGCAGGCCGGTATTCACGATGCGTTGCGCGCAGGCGACTACCGACTGTTCGATCCCTACGTACCGGGGCTTGACCCCGAAGAAAACGAACGTCGTCGCAAGGGCGGGATGCAGGCAGAGTATTACGTTACCGGCGTCAACGCTGTCAGCGAGGAAGGCGAGTTGTTTTATCTCGACGGGATCGGCAATCGTGTTGGAGCCGTGTCTTATGGCCCGGGCGCGGTGGTAGTAGTGACCAGCATAAAAAAAATTGTACCCGACGAGGCGGCTGCCTGGAAGCGCATCAAGGAAGAGGCTTCGCCACCCAACGCCAAACGTTTCGGGGCGAATGTTCCGTGCGTGGAGACGGGCGAGTGTTCCGATTGCGATTCACCCAATCGCATTTGCAACATCTACCTGCGCATTCACCGTGTGGGGGCCAAAAACCGTTTCCACATTATCTTTGTAGATGAGAATCTTGGCTTTTAGCTGTGAGTCTATTGGGTCGGGTCGAGATTTTTGAGTTTGCGGTACAGTGTTCGCAGCGAGATGCCTAGCAGTCGTGCGGCTTTTTCGCGGTTGCCATCGGCGCGCTCCAGCGCGGCAGAGATTAGGCGTTGTTCGCTATTAACCAGTGAAAGATCGTTGGGTTCGCGCGTTGTTTCTGTATTTGTATTGCGGATGTTTGCGGGGATATCGGCCAATGAGATCTTGCCCGTGGCATTCATGACGACCATGCTTTCCAGACAATTGCGCAGTTCGCGCACGTTGCCCGCCCAGTGAAAATCCTCCAGCGCGGCTAGCGCTTCGGGTTCGATCAATTCTATTTTCTTGCCATATTCTTCACTGAGGTCTTTGAGGAACGCATCAATTAGTAGCGGTATGTCTTCGGCGCGCTCGCGTAGCGGTGGCATGTGGACCGAGACGACTTTCAGCCGGTAAAACAGGTCGTCGCGGAAACATCCTTCGCCCACCATTTTTTCCAGGTTGCGGTTTGTTGCCGCAATTAACCGCACGTCCACGTCAATGGTTTCGTTGCTTCCAATGCGCATGATCTTGCGCTCTTCGATTACGCGCAGGAGTTTGGCCTGTGTCGTCGGAGAAAGCTCTCCAATTTCGTCGAGGAACAGCGTGCCTCCGTCGGCGAATTCGAAACGGCCCTTGCGGGTTGCGATCGCACCGGTGAAGGCGCCTTTTTCATGGCCGAAGAGTTCGCTTTCGAGCACGCCTTCGGGCAGCGTGGCGCAGTTGAGTGCGACGAACGGCCCGCGTTTGCGGTGGCTGTTGTTGTGGATGGCGTGCGCGACGAGTTCTTTGCCGGTGCCAGATTCGCCGGTAATGAGTACCGTGGCGTTGGTCGGGCTTATGTGGCGGAGCGCTTCGAAGATGTGGCGTATGGCCGGGGAGTTGCCGATAATTTCGTGCAGGCCGAAGCGTTGGTCGAGTTGTGCGTGAAGCGAGACGTTGTCGCGGGCCAGTTTTTGGCGTTCGGCGGCTCGTGCCACAACGGTGCGCAGCTCGTCCAGATTTAGCGGTTTGCGCAGGTAGTGCAGCGCACCTTGTTGCATCGCCTGGACGGCGCTTTCGACGCTGGCAAAGCCTGTGATAACGATGACTTCGCAGTCGGGTATAGTTTGCTTGGCGTGGCGCAGCACGTCCATGCCGTCGCCGTCTTTGAGCACTAGGTCGGTGATGACGATGTCGGGGCGGCGATCAGTTATCGTGTTCATGCCGCTCTGGGCCGAGTCTGCTTCGATGCATTCGTATCCCGCGCGTTGCAGCGCTTCGGCGGTTGCTTCGATAATTGCCTTTTCGTCGTCGATGATGATTACTTTAAGCGGTTTGGTCATCGCGCCTGTCACCTTTTTCCAAGGGTAGTTTGATGCGGAAATTTGTGCCGGTGCCCGGGGTGCTTTCTACGCTAATCCTTCCGCCGTGCGCCTCGATGATTTTTTTTGTTGTAGAGAGT
>CAYSUZ010000027.1:0-9154 GCA_964434335.1 uncultured Planctomycetota bacterium
TCCACTGTTCGGCGAAATTACCGCCGACAAATACCAGGAAGCCGTTGAGATCAAAGGATGAGTTCTCGACAATCTCAAGCCCACCGAGAAACAGGGCTTCAGAACCGCCCATCGGACTGCCGTTATAATCATCATCGAGAAGCTTGACGTGACCTTCTGTGCCACCATGGCCTATAATAAGCGAGCCTATGGTGAAGTTGTCCACAAAACCGCCGCCGACCGCGCCAGCCACTTCCAGCGTATCCACAACTCCGGCACCGCCTTTGAAAATCACCGTAGTAAATTCAAGGCCGCTGAGATCTGAGGCATTCGTGCTGGAATTGAAGAAATTGGAGCCGGTCATTGAAATAGTGCTGCCCCAAGCGTCATAGTTACACCCATCCTCGAAGATCAGATTCTGATAGACTTCAACGATGGCACTGTCATCAATGCTAAGGTAGCCTCCACTGCCAACAGTAAGGTTGCCAACAATCACGTATGCCAGTTCATCGATATCCATGGTAGCAGTACCTCCGTAAAAATCACCGCCCACATACACGTCCGTCGCCTCAAGCGAAGCGCTGTATATTTGGTAATAACCGTTGTTGACATACAAACCTCCAGTGATCACACTTCCGCCATTTTGTATAAACTCGCCCTGACCATAACCGCCGACATCGATTGCCCCGCCATATTCAGGCGCCAGGGTAAGGGTATTGGCGGAGTTGCTGTTTATCAGATATGAGCCGAAGGTATTGAACTCAAAACCTATTGATAACAAGCCATTGATAGCAAGCTGCCCCAGGGCCTGCTCTATGTAACCCGAGCCATCGTATGCAATGGCTATACCCACCGCGCCTGTTTCACCAGCGGAAGGTCTGCCAAGGTCAACTCCATGAACTTCATAGGAGTTACCATCATATAGCCTGGCGGTACCGCCGTTGTTAATGATCGCATCTGTGTCACTGTCAGGCACGCCGTTGTCCCAATTGGAGGTATTCGCCCAATCGCCGCTTCCATCGTAGGTCCAGTAAGTTTCAGCCGCTCCGGCTGCAGTTGCGGCAAGGGTGATCGCGAGGATAAACAGAACTGAAATTTTTCTCATAACTTTTGCTCCCCAAATAATAACAATAAAAATGCGTGCAAAATGTAAGATGTCTCTCCGCATCCCCAGACACATGAGAAGCAAAAAAGTCTCGGAAAAAACCGGATTTTTCGAAATTTTTCACAATTCCCATTCCAGCGAACTCCTTACAATACGACTAGTTGTGAAGAGTCATCTTCACCAGCAATGATATTTACAACAATTATTTGACAATCTGGGATTTGGGGGATATGCTTATATTGGAGTGTTGGCGTCCACGTTGTGGAGAATAAAGATTCTTTCGCAATAAGTGACACTGCTAAATAGTGTTTCCCGTTTCATGCAATTCTATGAGGAGGTGACGAACATCACAAAATATTTGGGCAATGCGAAATGGTCGCGTTTTTGTTTAGTTGGCGATTTTCGCAACTGGAGATAGTGTATGGGAACAAGCCATACCCCGAGAGGCTTGCCGGGGAAGGAAGTTCTCATAGCTGGTTGTAACTATGGAGGACTGTGATGAAAACGATTCTAACATTGATTATTCTACTCTCAATGGCAATTGGTTCGGCAATGGTTTGCCCCTCGGCATTTGCTTTGAGTTTCTACCCCACAGACGCCAACAACATCGTGGCAGACGGATTCGTGGATACTGACGAATGGACAGACGCCGACTATGAGTCAGATGGCGTTGGTTTGGAGGGAGCCATGTACGCGATGTGGCGTAACGGTTATAATGTGGGCTCGGGTAATTACTCTGGGCAATTCCAATTTCTGCTACACAATATCGAACAACTCGACGACCAGGATGACGCCGATTACAACGTCTTTGACGTGTTCGCAAACGATAACCCAGTAAATCCCCTGCTCACAATATGGGTTTTTAACGACGTTGACAAGTCATCTGCTTCAGACCCTGATTGGCTCGACCCATCAGGACTGGAGAGTCTGTTGGGCTTTTCGGAATTGGACGATAGGGGCTTCCTTGTTTACAACTACGATTTAACGACATACCGTCATTACCTTCCCGAAGACACTAACCCAGGAGACGGGGGCTATGACTGGGATTACTACTGGGGCGTTTACGCCGCAGGAGGATTCAACAATTCCGCCTACGACGAAGGGCTGGCATTGGCAACAGATGACGACAACGAACTCTACGAGGTCATCTACCGCAGCGATAGCGATGGCGTTGCGAGACGAGGCATAAAGGACCCGGACTACGACTCGCCTGATGATGGTGCAAGTACTCCACTCATCGTCTATTGGGACGGCGAAATTTCCACAGTTCCCGAACCGGGAACAATCGCAATGCTGGGGCTAGGCGCGCTGGGTGTATTGGGCGCAATTCGCTACAGACGGAAATAAAACTCCCCCCTCTCAATATCAATAAAAAAGGCGGCATTTTCATGTCGCCTTTTCTTTTTTGGCAAATCTAGATTATAAAATATGCGGCCCTACTTCATCATCGCGGCCAACAAATCGATCCGCGCGCGCTGGGCGGACTCGAACTGCCCGAGAGCAACACACCAGTAGCGCACTGTGCCCGCAAGCCCATCGTGGCCCGGCATGAGAACCGTATCCATGATATCGTTGTTCGCCGAACGCAGGGTATCCACCAACTGCACACGCGCTTTCTGCATCACGTCGAGAATTTCCTCGTAATCGGGGATAACGTCATGCGCTCCCCCCTCCTCCCAAAACGGCAACCATATTTCTTCGCCGGTCAGGGGTGGTTTTTTCACGATCTGGTTGAGGCGGTTGGCAATATTCCACTCCAGCGCAACCAGTCTGCACAGGCATAAAGCGATACTTTCCTCGCCGCCCGCCGGACGCGCACTCAAAACATCTTTACTCGGCCCGTGTTCCCCGCCGAGGCCAGCAAGCGTTTGCATCGTCTCGGCCCGCGCCAGCGCGAGGCTAAACTCTATCGTATCTTTTTCGGTCGGTTGACCTTTTGGCACTTTCAACATAACGAATGCATCCTTTCATTCCAAATCAAATAGCTCGCTCATAGCCCGCACCAAAGCCTCTCGCCGCCCGCACTCCGCAGAACCTATCGCGGAAAGCGGCGCGTGCAAAAATCGTCTGGCCAGTCTGCGACTCATCTTCTCGATTAATTCTCTCTGGGCAGAATCTGCCCCTCCCATTTTCCTGAACAGTTTTTCGATCTCCTCGCGGCGCATATCTTCGAGGCTGGCATTCAGTTCGCCAATAACGCGACCGCTTTCATCGCGCCACTGCTCCGCAAAACGGGCAACACTCTCATCGATGATCTCGTGACATCGCTCTACTTCCCCCTGACGCGCCTGTGCGTTTTCGTCTACGATCTTGCGCAGCGAATCGATATCGTATAGATGCACGCCTTCGATTTTCGCCACTTCGGGGTCGATATCACATGGCACAGCAATGTCGATCAGGAACATTTCTCGTTCGGGCCGCTGCTGCATCGCTTCGCGTACGCGCTCGTACCGAATAATAAGATGCGGCGCACCGGACGCGCCGATCACGATATCGGCCTGCTTGAGATGGTCCAGCACTTCATCGATGTGGACGGCCTTGGCACCAAATTTTTCAGCCAACTCAACCGCGCTCGCATACGTGCGATTCGCCAGCAGGATAGCGCCAACGCCGCGCTGCGCCAGATGCGCCAGCGTTACCTTGCCCATGTCGCCCGCGCCGATAATCAGCACGGACTTCTCGGAAAGGTCGTCGAAAAGCCGTTCGGCCAGGTCGACAGCGACCGAACCGACGGAAACTTTGTTTTTGCTGATGGCGGTCTGCGTGTGGACGGTCTTGGCCGTCGCAAAAACCATCTGGAAAAGATTGGTGAAGAATTTGCCGGTCACGCCGCTGGCCGCCGATGTCAAAAATGCCTCGCGCACCTGGCCGAGAATGTCGGTCTCGCCGATGACCATCGAATCGATCCCGCAGGCAACACGGCACAAATGCCGAACGGCTTCCTCGCCGGAATAATCGTAAAGATACGGCGCAAAATCCTCAGGCTGCGCACCACGCGCCAGCGCCAGCACCTCGACGACGGCCTGCGGGTCGGGCGCATCGCCCTCGCCACGGGCGTAGATCTCGACGCGATTGCACGTCGACAAAATCGCGATTTCCCGGAGCCGCAACTCCCGGCACAGCACCTCAAGGACAGCCGGGACCTCCGAAGCCCCAACCGCCAGTCTTTGCCGCAAGGCAACGGGCGCGGATTTGTGGTTAAGACCTGTTACGGTGAAGTTCATCATGATTTCGATTTCGGGACAACAGTATCAGCGATTAATTTTTGCAAAAACGTTCGCGCGGCATCGCAGCCCTCGGCGCAAAAAACATCCAAACCGCGCTTCTCGAGGATCGCCTGCAAAAGTTCGCGTTTCTTTTCTTCCGCGATTTCCCTGCGGCGAATATCTGCGCGAATCTCGGCCAAAAGATCAACCCAGCCGCCGTACGATTCCGGAAACGAGCCCTCCAGCCCACGCCGCACCTGTCCTGCCAGCAACGGCGAAGCGCCGCCAGTCGAGACGCTTATCGTAAAGTCGCCACGGCGCAGCGTCGATGGGATGATGACGTCGCTGATCGCGGGTTCGTCGACTACATTAACAAGGATGCCGGATTCTCGCGCATCACGCGAGATTTTCTCGTTCACTGCCGAGTCATCCGTCGCGGCCACGACGAAAAACACGCCGTGCAAATCGTCTTGGGAATACGCTTTCTCCCGCAGCGTCGCAGCTTGCGCTTCCGGCGATGCAAAGTCGGCCTCGAATTTCGGCGCAACCCCCACAACCTCGGCACCGGCCTGCAAAAGCGCACAGACCTTGCGCAGCGCAACTTTTCCGCCGCCCACGACGAGGCAACGGTGTCCGTTAAGATTTAGCGTTACTGGAAAATATCCCGGCATTGTTGCTCCGGTTTCGAAATTCAAAAAAGGGATTTGTTATTTTATATGAGGCTCAAGCAGTTGCAAGAGTGCCTCTTTGGATCGTGTCTTGCCGCTTTCGGCGACTTTGCGGCCATTTTTGAACACAACAAAGTACGGCACTCTTCCTGGATAATATCTGGCGATCCAGGGATCGTTCTTGCGTACGTCAACGGAGGCGACAATAAATCTAGCCCCTTTTTCATCTTCGGCAATTTCGGCAATTATCGGTGCCATCGTTCCGCACGGCGGACACTTCTCAAAATAAAAATCAACAAGAACGGGCTTGTCGGACTGCAAAACAATCTTATTGAACTGTTCTTCGCTCTTTATGTCTATCACGTCCTCGCTGTGTTCGTAGCCCAAAGAGGTGGCGTTGAAAACGATCGCCGCGATCACGCCGCCGACAATCGCACCAATCAGACTCGCCCTGCCAAAGGGATTGCTGTCGGCGCGGTGTTGCTTTTTGAGAGCCGCAATAGCTAACCCCGCGCCAGCACCGACTGCGCCGCCAATTAGCATATAGAGGTAAAGTGTCATGTTGCGCTCCTCTCAAAAAAATTATTCGCTCTCAACATCCTGCGTCGCAGCGGGGCCGCGATACAGCGGACGTCCGTTAGAGGCAAGCGTATAAAGCGCCTGCTCGGGGCAAAGGTTTACGCAGGCGTAGCAGCCCATGCACGCCTCGGAGAAAACGGGCAGTTGCACCACCCCGTTTTCGGACGCATCGAGCCGAGATTTCAAAACTTTTCTATGCCGAATCGTTATGTCTCGTCGGCGATTAATCGCATCCATGTCGTGGGGAATCATCGCCACAGCATTCACCGGGCATTTGCTCACACACGTGCCGCAGGAAATGCAGGCTCCGGGCACAAGTTTGCGCCCTACCATGTAGCGCGCCATGTTCCGTCGGCTGGCAGCCCAGGCGATGAACTGAAAAGGTGTCGGCCAGATCATGTAGCGCTTTTTTTTGAACACGTAATCAGCGTCGGCGAGAATGCTCTCGGCCTGGGCACACACCTTCACGGCAAAATCGCCAACTTTGTGCTGGTCGGCCTGGTTGGGTGTGCCTTTGCCGGGGATAAGCCATTTGAAACGAAACGGCGGGTATGACTCCTCGCCCTTAATGCGCAGGCTGTCAATAATAAAAAGATTTTTGCGCTGTAACTGCCGCGCGAGCAATGAAATCGTATTGGCAGTGGTATCGGTGCGACAGTTCAAGACAAATACGGGTTTTGGCTCAAAGACCGGCAGCGTATCAATAAACTCGATGATATTAACGGGAGCCTTGAAATAATAAGTCGGCACGGACAATCCGAACAGATCGCAACCGCGAATCACCTCCGCAATTTCGGAGCTGTTATCTATATCGCGCACATCTATCGTGCGACACTCGTGCCCCGCCTCGACTGCGCTGCGCTCGAACACAGAGGCGCACAGGCGGGTGTTGCCGGTAGACGAATGATATATCTGGACGATTCTCATAGTCCGAATGGTTCTCCAAAGAGAAACGAGCGGGCTGCGCGTTCGGCAACTTGCGGTGAGGCGTAGATGCCTTGATTTATCATGGTCATCGCGGCGGAATCCAGCCCGGCGATGAGTGGAACGAGTTCTTTTTCGCAGGTTTCGCAATAGCGCGCTGCTGCGTCGCCGCCGTCCGCGAGGGTCGCGCGAATCGCATCGGCAGAATGAAGGGCGCTGAGCATGCCGGGGTAGATGCCTTCGCCGTTGGTGCCTCCGCTAAAACCACCGGCGTCGCCAATCAGCAACACGCGCCCACGGGCGAGAGATTGGTCAGGATTTCTGCGGGCCGCGGCTCCTGCGGGGTTCATGGCGGTTTCAGTGTAGTCCCAGTTCAATTCCTGCGGGATGTGGCCACCCTTTTTGAGGTCGTTGAAAAAGTTATTGAAGACAAGATGAACGTTTTTTGTGGAGTCCACGCGCCCGCCCAGCCCCACGCATATATGGTCGCGTTTGGGGAACATCCAACCGTATCCGGCCACCATGCCGTATGCAGGCGAGACGATGACGTTGGGTTTGGGGCCAAAGTGCCGGGCGATTGTTTCGGGATCGCAGGCGATGTTTTCGTTGGAACAAATAACCATCTGATAGTTCTGCCAGTTGGGATTGAGACCGGAAGTGCGCCCGACAACCGAGGCGACACCGTCGGCGCCAAGAACGTACTTCGCGGTAAAAATGGAACCGTCGGCAGCGGCTACGCTGACAAAATCGCCTTCGTCGGTAACGCGGGCAATCTCTACGCCGCCCCGGAATTCGGCTCCGGCGGTCGCGGCAAGATTCTTAAGGTGCGTGTCGAACTGCTCGCGGCGCACGAGGTGTCCGGCAGGTTGCTCCTGTGAGTATTCGGCGCGTTTTGAAAGATCGTGGCTAAAAAAAGTTACGCCGTAAAACGGGTTCTGGTCGATTTCGTTGAGCGTATCGACGAGATAAGGAAATTTTTCGGGTGCGCGGGCATTGACCCAACCACCACATATTTTTTGGCGGGGGAAATCTTCGCGGTCGACGAGAAGGACTTTGAGGCTGGCCTGGGCCAGAAGTTTCGCGGCGGTCGAACCGGCGGGGCCGGCTCCTACTACAATAATGTCGTATTGATTCATTGTTTCTCTCCATGATGCGTTGCAGATTGCGTTAAAAACCGATTATAACGCGGCGGCGCGTTGCGTCAACCGTTCTAAATACCAGCGAGGGTGCGTAAACGAATAAATAGGTTTTGACTTGACGTGCGGCGATGGTAGAATCGCAAAATTATATGTTTTGATAATTACACGAATTGTTTCGAGAAAAAAATTGATACCAAGGATGTTTAGAATAAGGATACTGCCGCTCTACGTACTGCGGGAGTTCTCTAAGACATTCGCACTATCGGGTTTGGTGGTGCTGATCGTGCTGTTTATCAGTTTCAGTTTCAAGGAAGTGATGAGCCAGCAAGGGTTGGATTTCGCCAGCGTTTTCAGTCTTTTTCCGCTGCTAATCGGCAAGGTACTCCCCTACGGTCTGCCATTCGCAGTCGTTTGCGCGTGTACGCTGTCGTTTGGGCGACTGGCAGGCGACAACGAAATATCTGCGATGCGATGCAGCGGCGTGCACATCATGTATATCATTACGCCGATACTTATCGTCGCGCTGATAGCGAGTTTGATAACGTTTGAGATTAACGACATGCTCTCGCCGATGCTCAAGCAACATACGAACAACATAAAAAGACATATCCTCAAAAACATAACTACGCATTTTGCGAGTCTGGGCACACCAACAATGGTGATTCCGATAGGCGAGGAGAAAATTTTCCTATATGTAGATAATATATATGATGACAAACTTCACGGAGTGAATATAGATTTCACGAAAAACGGTGAGATATATCAAACAATCACGGCCCGGTCCGGCAGGCTGATATTTCACGAAGACAAACAACAACTCGCACTAGTGATCGATAGCGGTTCAATTACGCAAATCGATCCTAAGCACCCCGATGCTATCAACACTGTACCGATTCAACTTATGGGCGAGAAATCCACGTATTTCCCTATAAGCCTTAAGAATTTCGCCGATACCGATATCTCCGAACCCGAAATGAACAGCAATGCGCAACTGCGCGAGCAACTCAAAGAGTATGGAGAAAAAAAACAATCTCTGGAGCAGCGCGTAAAGACATGCGCACCCGCAGATCGCGCAAAAGCAGAGAAGAAGCTCAAGGCCGTCAATAAGGATATCAAGGAATTCGAGCTGGTCATGTACGGCAGGCTGGCGTCTTCGATGTCGTGTTTCTTCCTGGCATGGCTGGTGGTGCCGCTTAGTATCGCAATAAAACGCGGCCAGATGGTCGTGGCCTTTTTGGTTGGCTTGCTGGTGGTGGTAGGATATCTGGTTATGCTAATCGTAGGCAGCAAATTTTTGGGTATGGGCGGAATACTCCCGACCTCACTGGCAATGTGGCTGCCGAATATTCTGCTTGTAATTGCAGGTTCTTTTTTGATGATAAAAGTAATCAACAAATAGAATGCCTTTGAAAATAATAGATAAATACGTTCTCAAGACCTTCGCAACATGGTTTTGCGTTTGCGTGATAGCCATGATGGGATTGTATATCGTCGTGGACTTGTTCATGCGGTTGCATAAGTTTTTCAAATTCCCCGCCGGCGAAGTACCTTTTC
>CAYSUZ010000028.1:0-9108 GCA_964434335.1 uncultured Planctomycetota bacterium
TCTCTACTATGACTGTCGAAAAAAGAATAGTAGCGGGCCTTGCTCCATAAATCAAACACCACACTCGCCACCATGACAAATACGAAAACAATCCGGCCTGTCGCGCCGGACCTCACGCGCTCTTCTCCTCAAGTTCCTTGCAGCGTATGCACAAGCTCGCAAAAGGAAGAGCCTTGAGGCGAGTCTTGGGAATCGGCTGACCACACGTCTCGCATGCACCGTAAGTGCCCGCGTCGACCTTTTGAATCGCCTCATCGATAGCACGCAGCTCGTCTTCTTCGTTCTCTATGCGGCCAATAGCGAATTCCTGATCGTAATTATCAGTACCCATATCAGCCATGTGATTGAAATCGTTACCGGAATCGTGATGGTTGCTCAGTGCAGAATCAGACATGCGGCTGACGTTGCCGGCAAGGGTCTCACGACGTTTGAACAGCATAGCTCGAAACTTAGACATCTCATCTTTGCTAAATCTCTGCATACATTGACTCCCCTATTATAATTTCAATTTTTACTTATCTCAAAAGCGCGAAATTTTATCAATGTGCGCGCAGTTAGTCAATCAAATTCCACCCACCAGACCAGAGCAGAGGCCGCCCGCGAAAGCACCGCCGAGACAAGCAAAACCAATTGCCAGGCACAGCGAATACTTAAGCGAGTGCCCGGGTTATGCCGAAAAACAAAAGGCGGATACCATTGACCGCGCTAACAGAACCACCTCGCACATTTTGCGGGCATTTTCACGTAACGGACTGCAATGACGACCGATTTTGAAAAACTTACCGACGCGCTGCTCGACTACCTAACGGTAGAGTGCGGACTCAGCGCCAACACCTGCACAGCCTACTCGCGCGACCTGCGGGACTTTGCCGCAAGTTTGCCGCCCGCGCTCCGCTCCGCACCCCAAAAGGTTCAACGCGACGACGTAGCACACTTCGTCGAGCAACTCGGCTCTCAGGGCAAAGCGCCCTCTACCATCGGGCGCAAACTCGTCGCCGTCAAGATGCTCTACCGCTTCGCAGTCCAGGAACGCATACTCGAAGCCGACCCCACATCGCTAATCGAAGCCCCGCGAGGCGCAAAATATCTGCCAAACTTCCTCACCACCGAAGCAGTCGACGCCCTGCTCGACGCGCCGAAATCTAACACACTGCTGGGCAGGCGCGACAGGGCTATCCTTGAATTGCTGTATGCGACTGGCTCGCGCGTCTCGGAGGTCTGCGGGCTGGACATAGAGGACGTGAATTTCGAGTTCGGCTTCGCGCGCGTAACCGGCAAGGGCAGCAAAGAACGCATCGTGCCCGTGAGCAAGCCCGCACTGCGAGCGATTGAGGACTACATAAATGAATCGCGCCCCGCACTGCTGCGCGGCAGACCCGAAAAGGCACTTATGCTAAGCCGCAGCGGAAAGCGAATAGATCGGCACGCGATCTTTCGGATGATACGCAAGCATGCGCTAGCCGCCGGAATAGACGCCAGCATCAGTCCGCACAGTCTGCGACACAGTTGCGCCACACATTTGTTGGAGGGCGGCGCAGACCTGCGCGCCGTGCAAGAGATGCTCGGCCACAGCGACATCGCCACCACGCAGATATACACCCACATCAACCGCGACCGCCTAAAGAGCGTACACCGCCAGTTCCACCCCCGCGCGTAGTCGCATAGTCGCAACCCGTTGCCTTCCCTCTTACTCAAAAAAAGCGGCGCCGGTAATCGACGCCGCTTTTGTGTTAATCAAATTATGCCTTACTCCTCTTCATTGTCGTAATCTTCTTCGCTGTCCTCGTCACAATCTTCTTCGCCATCCTCATCAAAACCCTCAAATTCGTCTGACAGAGAAGGCGCTATAGATGGTTCACAGGGTTTTTCGGAAGGTTCTTCATTTTTTGGAGATTCATGTTTTTTGTCGTCTGGTTTTTTCTCATCACCATTGTTCTTGCCGCCATTCTGGGCCTGGAGAAGTTTGAGCAACAAATCGACCTTGGCCTCTAGCGCTGCAACACGCTGGTTGAGCTGCATGATTTGCCGCTGCGTCGCTTCAGAACCACCACCCTGTCGGCGCGCATCTTCGTAGCGCTTTTTTTCTTCTTGGCGTTTTTCTATTTGCGCCATAATATCTTTGCGAATGGCTGCCTTGCCTTTGGCGACTTTGTCGGCAGAGATCAACAGGAACACTCTATGCGAGATAGTACACGATTGCCCGTTGGCGTCGGTAATGTTGACGGTAATTGGAATCGTAACAGGAATACCCTTGGGGGCTTCGCCAATAATTTCCTTGTAAGATTCAACAAATCGCTCGCAACTACTACTAGCAACATAATCGCGCCCTCTGGCCTTGGCCTCTGCTTCGTTTTGCATTTCGCGATATATCCTATCGTGATTTCCGATTAAACTTTTGAGCGCTGCCTCGGCAAAAACAGAGCCTTCGATTTTGAGTGCACCGGTTTTGGCGTCAAGCGTAAGACCTTTGCAATCGCTCATCAGCGTATAGGTATAAGGTTGGGTGCCGGATTTGGCCTGATACTTGATATTCAGGATGCCATCCGCTGCAACAACGTTCTTGGCGATCTTGGGAACGATATGCAGTGGCTCCGTAACGCCTTTGAACATCTCGGGCGTAAGCTCTATCGTGAAAAAACCCTTGCCTATAAGGATAAACGCCTTGTCTTCAACAACGGTAAATTTAAAATTATTATAGTTGCTAACTCGAATCTGCTCGATATCCAACAACGATGCATGGTTAACAACCTTCGCATTAATCATATCTCGGATTTCATACGAAATTGTATATCGATTGTCTTTTGAATCGAAAATAACACCCATGACCGCAGGATATTTTTCCATAATGTGATAGTTACTCGTATTGATTCGGCCCAATTTCATACCATCAGGAGTCTGTATCTGCCCGTCGCGTATCCATCTGTTCCAGCGGTATTCCGGATAGCAGATACTACTGCGATCCGACACGCAATCCTTGTAACTTCGGGGGCGATAAACCATCGCAAGCTTGCCGTCTTTATCGTAAATAGCGCCATTTTTTATCCGGAAACCATTTTGCAGACTGCCGTTCTTAACGCTGCCTCCTCTTCCCCGTTCATAGTATCTGTGGTCTTGCTCATACATGTATTCTTCTTTTTCGTAATACTCCTGCGTTTTAGAATAGCGTTCTGCTTTTTTCGGCACACTGATTCGTTTAAGGTCGGGCAGCGAATACACAACATCGCCGCCAGTGCCCGACGACAGGTGAATCACCAGCTCGCCTTTGTAGTTGTGCGAAAAACTCTTGATATTGCCTGTGCAAAAAATGCGTTTCACATCGCTGAGGTCCTTGAGACTCAGCGCATAAAAAACCGTCGTATCGTTAGGCGCGTAGTAGGCATAATGCTCGTCGACCCAAAAAGCGCCAACGTGTTTTTTGAAGGTGCGAGTGGCAAGCGTCTTGCCCGTATCAACGTCGTACAACAATAGTTGATCTTCAGTGGTCTTCCCCTGCCCTTTATTATAACGATCGCGATTTGAGCGATTATTAGAAATTTGGGCAAACACGATGAGTTTTGCGTTGTCGCTAATCCGCATCGTATTAGGCGCAAAGGCCAGTTTTGCATGGGGTTTGCTGACATTGACACTGAAAGTGACAATCTTTTCAACCTTCTCAAAATACACCCTCAATGCGATATTGTGCGAGCCAATTTGTTCATCCGTAGGAGTCCAGACTATTTTCCCGTCTTCCATTTTTGCGCCTTTTGGCGCATCGTGAAGTTCATACTTCACTCTCTTATCAAGCGTTTCAATCGGATATGTGATTTTTTGATTCGCCTGCAACAGCGATGGCCCCTTGACTTTGGCAATCAGATGAGGCTCCTTTGGAAACTCGAATTCTGCATAATTCAGGTTTATAATCTGGTTGCCCCTGCAAACCAAAACACGTTTGCGCGCCGCATCCACCAGACATACCCAAGGAAAATTGTTCAAATGATGTGAGGTGTTCGGCAAAGCGATCTCCTGAATCTGCCTAAAACTATTGTAGGAAATCAGAGAGAGCTTTCGATTAGAGTTGATTCCAAGCATTGCCGCTTTATCGGGAAAAAACGCCACAACTTGATTCGGAGTGCGGCCAACCAATCTTTGTAGGTCGCTGGAATAGATTGCCGAAATGCCGCTTGCATAGTAATGGCCAAAGGTATCCGAAATGAGTTTATTGCCAGGCACAATGGTTTTGACACCGATGTCGCATTTGCAATTGACAACACTCGCAGATACATATCTGCCATTGTGTCGCTGATGCGAGGCAGTAAACAAACGACTGCCGTCCAATGAAACCGAAATATGGTATGCGTAATTGATTCGGATACCGGTCTTTTCGAGCATCGTTCGCAGGTCGACCACCGAGGCAATATATTTTTCAGTAGAATAATATACAAGGGGATCTGCGGGATTGCTTGAGACGGCTAACATGCAAGGTCGTATCAAATTGAGTTGGATCGTTTTGAGTTTCTTCTGCGTCTTGGCGTCAAAGATTATCATTGTTGGCTCGTCGCGAGACAAAACGATGAAATATGATTTCTCTCCAAACTTTTTGAAAGCAACTTTCACAGGACCCTTGCCTACCGACTCCGAAGAAAGCAACGCAATATCCTTATCATAGAAAGATACTTTCGCCGCTTTATTGTCGATAGCAGCAATCATGCCCGAATCGGGATCAAGTGCGAACTGCAAATTATTGCTGGAAAGCGTCACAACTTCTTCGGCAAAAGCAGGCACGGCACATAGAACAAGCAGCACAAAAAGGAAAGTAATAGCATAGAATCTCATTTTTTTTCTCCACTCAAAAAAAACTGGCTTCGGTGCGTGATACAGGAAATGCTCCAGGAATGCCGCACTTCATCCCCCTCGACAACCATCCATATCATATAATTTCCCCATCAACCCGTCAAGTTTCCTTCAGTATTGCATGACGGTTTCCTTCGTCACGAAAATTCGCCCGGCCCCTCTGTGTAAAGCCCTCGATACCGTGCTGTCCCTCAAGGAATAAAGGTCCTTTAGTGTTGCAAGACGGTTTCCTTCGTCAGCCAAACTCGCCCGGCCCCGTAGCGCACCCCCCCCCGATACCGTGCTGTTCCTCAAGGAATAAAGGCCTTCAGTGTTACATCCCCACCGCCCCGCAAAAAAAAACGCATCGCCTTTTGACGATGCGCTCGACTCTCATGGATGCCAAGTGGCCCCTGGATTAAAAATCCAGTGTTCTCTGATAACAAAAATGCACAAAAAAAGCGCACCGTCGTTTGACGATGCGCTTGGCATTCATGGGGTAAGCGAGGGGACTCGAACCCCCGACCTCCTGGACCACAACCAGGCGCTCTAACCAACTGAGCTACGCCCACCATGTTGATTCGTTTGTTGATACCGACTTCATCCGAGCCGCACAAAATGCGCCTCGGGTAGAATTCTCACGCCCGGCAGGATTCGAACCTGCGACCCCTGGATTAGAAATCCAGTGCTCTATCCGCTGAGCTACGGGCGCATGTTTTCGCGGGTGGAATTTTAGCGGATTTTGAGCAGTTTGCAAGTTTTTTCGAGCTGCAAAACAAATTTCATTGCGCACTCAGTCGGTGTGCTTCAAGCGCGTATACTTCGCCCCGGTAACCAGCCAAAATTCCGCAGCAGCCTTCTCGACCACAATCGGCTTGGCATGACGCGCGACCGAGACCAAAACGACGCTGCCAGAATCAAGTTCCTGATAGCGGCGGAAATACGTGCCACGATTTTTGCCGCGCTTTATCCGAACCACACACAGATCGCCGTCGCGCGGACTTTCAGCGGTATCATAGATGACCATCTGGCCGTCCTCTACCACCGGACTCATCGAATCGCCCCTTACAACCAGCACGCGTTCGCTCTGCGAAAACAGCACAACCGCTCCGTGTTTTGTCGACTTGCTAATCTTCACGTTTCCTTTTTCGCCAGTCTCAACTTCGCCCGTGATCTGAATAGCATTAGAGCCTGCGCCATAACAAACCGGAGCCTCACACACAACCTCGCCGCATAATTGCGCGACCGTTGTGTTGCATGCTATCGATATCTTTCGCAGATCCTCGCTGTTCGGATATGACTTGCCCGATTCTATACGGGATATTTGTCCCTGCGACAAATCGGCCGCCGCCGCCAGGTCTTGCTGCAACAACCCCAACGACTTGCGCGCCTCACAGATTCTCTTCGCTAGCGTCTTCATACACACAAGCATAGTCTATTTTTTCAATCCGTCAAGTCCGCAATTATCCTCAGCACGCTACGCATATTATGACAAAACAGATATTACGTCAAGCATATTCCTATTGACATATATCAACGTATGCATATAATTGCGGCAGGTATGAGTGAATAACCACTTGCTTTGATGCAAACACGTTGGGCAGCATGCAATCCGAATTCGGTTCCGGATTGGATTTATAGAGGCACAGTCATGGTAAGAGGGCAAATCGGGTGCGAAGAATGGGCGATAGTCCTATAGTTTCATGAAGCGGAGTCTAAAGAGCGTCCCAACGGCCTTGAAGATTTCTTTTTTGGAAATTTTGGATTGCCCCAGCCGCCGTTCTACAAAGATGATCGGCGTCTCGCCCACCTTCGCTCCGGCCCTTATCACCTTGTAGAGCACTTCCTCCAAAAACGAATAGCCGTTGGAGACGATCGCGTCTGGATTGATTCGCGCAAGCACATCCGCCTTGTAGCAACGGAACCCCCCCGTGCAATCGCGCACCTTGATACCCAGGACCGTACGTGCGATGAAATTTGAAACCCGAGATAAAATCCGCCGATGCAAACCCCAGTCCTGCGTACCGCCTCCGGCGACATAGCGCGAGCCTATCATCACGTCATGCCCGCCCATCCCCTCTAGCAGTTCCGGCCAATACTTCGGATCGTGTGAGAAATCCGCATCCATGTGGCAGATCAACTCATAACCCTCCGCGATAGCCTGCTTGAAGCCCATTACATACGCTGAGCCAAGCCCCATCTTGCCCGGACGATGAACCACGCGAACATTTTCGTTCTCGGAAGCAAGTTCGTCGGCGATCTTCCCGGTGCCATCCGGCGAATTGTCGTCAAAAACCAGCACATGCATATCCGGCACAACTTGCAAGACTGCTTCAACCAGCGCGCGAATATTTTCGGCCTCGTTGTACGTCGGCACTAGGAGTATCTTCTTCATGTATTTGCTCCGTAAATTACTAGGGTGAAACGCCACACACCCGCCTGTTTTTTGCCCATTGTTATACTTGACAATATCGGTATTATCGGGCAATATCTAAAATCTTTGTTCAAGTCGATTATTCATCATAAAAAACAGGAAACAATGAGCGATCACCAAAATAAAACGAAACAGAGCCACCGCTTTATCGTCCTTTCCCTCCTCGTAATCTTCATCCTCTGCGTTGCGACCGCCGTGCGCATCTACCGCCTCGACCGCCAAAGTTTCTGGCTCGACGAGGCATACACCGCCCAAAAAGCCGACCTGTCCGCCACCGAAATCATCGAGAATTTTCAGAAAGAGGACAGCAATCCGCCGACCTATCTCATCGCCATAAAGGTGTGGAAGCAGATATTCCCTCAATCTAATTTTTCCCTGCGCATGAGTTCATGCATCTTCGGCATTCTCTCTATACTCATGGCCTATCTGTTCATACGCGAGATATCCGGCAAAAAAACGGCCATCCTCGTCGCCGCTCTGATGGCCGTATCGCCCTATCACCTCTGGTACTCGCATGAACTGCGCATGTACACCATGCTGTGCGCCGTAGTGCTGGCCGCGCTTTTCTGTCTCGTCAAGGCCGCCAAAAACGGCAAGCAGCTCTACTGGGCGCTCTACGTCATATTGGCAGTAATCGGTTTTTACCTGCACCTTGGCGCGGCGATCACCATCCTGTGCTTCAACCTTTGGCTGCTACTAAACCGATCCTGCTTCAAGATCGGCCGCGCATGGCTGATCACCGCGATTCTTATCGCCGTGCTTTGCGCACCGTGGGCCGTCTTCCTTAAACAACAAAGCGATGCAAAAATCGGCTCGCGCACCGATATCAAGAAATCCATCAACCCCGCGCACGCCGCGTACGTCTACTACGAATTTTTCTTTGGGCGCTCCACAGGCCCTTCGATCAACGAAATCAAAAAAGAAAAAAGCCTCTCCGTCTTCAAGCCCCACATTCCAGTCATAGCTGCATACGCCGCCGTTTTCGGCACGGCTTGTCTGCTGGGCATGGTCGCCGCCTTCAAAAAACGCGGCAACTTCAAGCTGTTTCTGTGCATGGTCATCGCGCCGGTCGTTTTGCTCGTCGTCCTGGCGACACTCACGCCCCTGCCACTGCATGGGCGCAACATCATCCCCGCGCTACCGTTTTTCCTGCTCCTGCCCGCATGGGGAATATTGGGCAAAGGCCCGGCATGGGCACGCGGCGCACTGGCGGTCTGCATCGTCACGCTGAGCCTCTACGCTATCTACAACTACAACTTCGACTCGCGCCATTACCGTGATGACTACCAGAGCACAGCAAAATTTATTAGTTTAGAGACCCACGGCGACGCCGTCATCGCCATAGACTACACCACGGGCTTCAAGTACTACGGCATCGACACCGAAAGGATATTCTTCGTCAAAGGCAGCGACGAAAAACTCGACGAAAACCTGGAAACCACCTGCCAGTACAAGCACCGAGCGTGGCTGATCACTATAACCCCGGAAATACACGACCCCAAACACAGGGCGCTGAAATACCTGCAAGACCATTATCCGGAAATCTCCGATCTGGCAGGCTCGTTCCCCGGTGTTGGCATTCGCTGCTTCGACGCGCAGCACCCCATAAAGGAAACGCAGAAATGAGCAAAAAAGGCGAGCACAACAACAACCCCATCGCGGTGTTCGACTCCGGGCTCGGCGGCCTCACAGTCATGCGCGAAATCGCCGAGGCACTGCCACACGAAACCATCGTCTACTTCGGCGACACCGCGCGCCTGCCCTACGGCAGCAAATCCGAGCGCACCGTCCGCCGCTACGCCGTCGAGAACACAAACTTCCTGTTGCGCTTCGAGCCAAAACTCCTCATCGCCGCCTGCAACACC
>CAYSUZ010000029.1:0-9079 GCA_964434335.1 uncultured Planctomycetota bacterium
ACTGTATGTTCTGATCATGCGTCATCACCCTAGACACATGAGAGGGAAAAAAGTATGCAACAATTTCGGAAAATCTTTGAAAAACAATACCAACGCCCTAGAACACATTGGCAAAAAAACAATCTTTGCAACTAGCGCTACCGCTTATTCTTTGACAATTTTCCGCCTTTCGGCGACCAGATTAGAATTAGGATATCTGCCGGAACAAAAAGAGGTTACAGTATAATTTTCAAATTGCCGAGAAAGTATTGCAAAACGTTTCCGCCGGTAGTAGAATTCCCGGCCTTCCCCGATCCGAAAAAACGAATTTAGTCCAGGAGTTTACAATGTCTTTCTTCGACAACATCGACGCGCTGATGGCCCGGCAACGAAAGACCAACATCAACACCGACCGCGAAGAACTGATACGACTTTCTCTCGAACGAGGCGAAGCTATCCGCGCCGCTAATGGAGCGCTGGCAACTTGGACGCGACCCGAATCCACTGGCCGCAGCCCCGCTGATACCCATATAGTGTGCCACCCTGAGAGCGAAGGCAAAATCGACTGGGGCCCAATCAACCACCCGATGCAGCCCGAAGTATTCGCCATGCTCGAAGCAGAAGCGATGGCGATGCTGGGAAAAGCCGGAGACGTATTCGAAAACAATCGCTATCTCGGTGCCGACGGCAAATACGCTCTGCATGTACGCACAATAACCGCCTCTACACTAACCGCTCTGTTCGCCTCCAACATGTTCCGCAACAAACCCGATGATGTTCACCAGAGCGTTTTTGACGACAACCCTTACACCATAGTCGTCCTCCCCTACCATAAACTCGACCCGGCGAAATACCGCGGCATACTCCGCGACAAAGATACCGACATGGTCATCGCCATGGATTTCGACCGTCGCCTGGCCATCATCATCGGCAACGCCTATATGGGTTCGGTCAAAAAAGCGATGTTCACCGTAATGAACTACATGCTGCCCAACGAAGGCATCCTGCCGCTGCACTGCTCGGCCAACGAAGGCAAGGACGGCGATATTGCTCTGTTCCTCGGCCTATCGGGTACGGGCAAGACTACGATCTCGTCCGACCCCGACCGCGCGCTGCTCGGCGACGACGAATTCGGCTGGGGCACCAACGGAGTGTTCAATTTCGAAAACGGCTGCTACGCCAAGTGCATCGACCTTGACCCGCGCAAGGAAGAACAAATTTACAACGCAATCTGCCACGGCGCGATCGTCGAAAACGCCATGATGTATCCGCAAGGCGACTTCGATTTCTTTGACAATCGCCTGACCGAAAATTCGCGCGCTTCGTATCTGCTAACCGCTATCGACAACATAAAAGTCAGCGCAGTTGGTGGCCATCCAAAAACGATCATATTCCTGACCGCCGACGCCAACGGAATTTTGCCGCCAGTCGCACGGCTCAACCGCGAACAGGCAATGCTGCAATTCATGATGGGCTATACCAGCAAACTGGCCGGCACCGAAACAGGCATCACCGAACCGCAAAGCACCTTTAGCGCGTTTTTTGGCGCGCCCTTTATGCCGCTAACGCCCGACGTATACACCGGGCTGCTCGGCGAATATATGGATCGCTACGACACCAAGGTTTACATGGTCAACACCGGCTGGTCCGGTGGGCCTTACGGCGTGGGCAAGCGCATGGATCTGAATCTGACCCGGCGCATCGTATCCGCAGTGCTTAACGGCGAGTTGGAAGATGTGGAATATCGCACAAACGAACAATTCCACCTTGACGTGCCACTCTCGTGCCCCGGCGTGGACCCGAGCGTACTCAACCCAAAAACCACATGGCCCGACCAAGATGCTTACGAACCGCAGGCCGACAAGCTAGCGGGAGATTTCAAAAAGGTCTTCGAGAAAAAATACCTCGGACGCGTCGATGACGCGATCGCTACACAGTGCCCGGGAAGGTAGCACCAAACAAAAATCGTTTCTAATCCTGATTCAATAGGAAAATTTTCTATGGCCAAGCAACATCACTCCGCCCATCAGCAGCGGATTATCAAGAATTACTACAAAAACAAAGACGATATCCAGAACCAAAAACTCGGTGAAATTATCGCCGAGATTTACCTCGCCGAAACCGACAAAAAGAAGGCCTCGCTGTGGAAGCGCGTCGAAAAGACGCTGACGCATCTCGAAGTCCACCCAACAACAATTAAGTTTGTCGTAGAGAAACAGGATCTCGAAACACTCTCCGAGATCGCCTCGGAGTTGTTCTGATATTTGTGTCACTTTTTTACACAGAGCCTTGCGCATCGGTTGAGTATATGATAGCATTTGGAGAGAAATCGAATCTCGACAAATGAATCTCCCGCAAAAAGGAGCAGGTATGGCAGACAACGTAATTGAAGTCAACGATGACAACTTTGAAGCAGAAGTCATAAAATCGGATTTGGCGGTTTTGGTGGATTTTTGGGCGCCGTGGTGTGGCCCTTGCCGCATGATTACCCCGATCGTCGCTGAACTCGCCGCAGACAATGCTGGCAAGATCAAAGTTTGCAAATGCAATACAGACGAAAGCATCAACGTTGCGCAAAAATATCTGATCCGTTCAATCCCAACACTGATCATGATAAAAGGCGGCGAAGTCGCTGAGCAAATCGTCGGAGCACGCGGCAAAGAAGACCTACAGGTTTTCATCAACAAGCATATTAATTAAAAATTAACGTCACAAAAAAAACAGACCTCGCCCACAGGGTGGAGTCTGTTTTTATTTGCACATTTTAATTGTTTGTCACTGCGGGATATTAGCCGCCAAAACCACCAGGCTGCGCTGGCAATTGCTGCCGAGGCAGCGGTTTCTTGATATCCTCGTCGCCAGCACCGGGACCAAACGCGCCCTTGTCCGAAGCCACAAGAAATACAATCAACCACACGGCGATAAAAATTATCGTAGTAACCAACGTCGCACGCTTAACGTCCTGGCGCAATTCTCCCGGCGCAGGCTCTTTGGGCGAACCAGTCTGTAGCCCGCTGCCCTGCGGGGTCTTGTCCTGAGTTATCTTGTCCATTACAACACCTTATGTTTTCGTAATGATGATCTTTCGCTTCGCCATGTCCCAGTCAAATCTGGGGGCGTTTTCCTGGTACCACTTCTCCCATTCCGCTATCGAATCGCGGCGCTCTTCAAAAGTCCCTTCGGGTTTGAATCCGAAGTCTTCGCCGGTCAGGTCTTTGAGCATGCTTATCGTGTGTGCGCGCATTTGCACATCACCCAGCACCAACATCTTAATCAAGCCGAGAAGCAGAGCCGCCGGGTTAGGCGCCTCCTCCGGCGTAATCAGCATGACGGCAGTAATATAAGCCATCTCGAACTTGCCAGTATTATCCGCCGAGATCATTTCATTGAGCACGGCATTAGCCGTCCCGGCCACGTAAACAGACTTGTCCAAAGTCATCGCTGCAAATTTCCCCATTACTGCGGGCACTTTGGCTTGAATATCTTCGTCGTTCGAAACAACGAGTTCCAGCACCCAAGGATTGCCATCTTTCGTTCGGACAAAATGCATATCTACCAGCGCCTTGGCCTTTGCCTGTCTTGACGAAACGCCTAGCAGCTTCACAAGACCTTCAAGCGCTTGGGCAGGTGTTTTCGCTTTCCATTTGGCAAAATCGGCGATTTTTTTTGTCGCGGTTTTCTTGCCGTTGGTCGCATCGAAATACATCAACTCTTCGGCAAATTCCAACAGCAGCACTGAGCCGTAACGAGCAGATTTGTTTAACTTGCGGCCCTTGAGAAACTCCGTCGCAATGGCCTTGCCGTTTTTGGTGCTGACAAAGGCAGCGCGTTTGTCAGTAAGCACGTATACGCAATCGCCGTCAAAAATCTCGAACACGATTATTTTTTCGCCGCCCACATAATACCGCCACCCTACCTTGCCGGTAGCGGGATTGACTAGATACACATAATCAGCAACCCCGATATAAAATTTCCCGCCATCAACTTTGATCCTCTTGGCGCCTTTGGCCTCTAACGTCCAACGTATGCGCCCGTTGGTCTCGGCGAGACAGACGACTTCGCGCACGCCCGAAGCAATCAGGAAATCATCGAGCTTCTCGACCTTTTCCGGCGCAAAGCGGAGTTTGGCCTCCCAGAGAGTCTTGCCGGTGGCTTCGACCGCAAGCACGCTCTTGCCCTTGATAATATAGCTAATTGATGGAGCTTCTTTTTCGCCGTCTTTTTCCGCCGCAACGCCCGCCGCGAAAAAAACCAAGCCCGCAAGCAGCATCAGCGCCGCCACACGGAATTTTTTTGTTGTCTTAGCCATCGGTGTCCCCTTTGAAAAACAATTCATAAATTGGGTCACGCAGTTATTCTTTTACCTTGCATGCAGCCTCTCGGCCTAATTCCAACGCACGTTTCGCTTCATCGGAGCGCGAAAGTTTTCCGCATGTAATCTCGACGAGAGCCTCAAAGTCGATCCCCTCGAAACAAGCCACCGCCGCACCGAGCATAATCAGGTTCGCGTTGGATGTGCGGCCAAAGTTGTCCTCTGAAATCTGAGACGCAGCAACAGCGATATGCTTCACATTTTTTTCTGTCGCTGGTTCGACCGTCGAAGGATCATAGATCACCACCGCACCTTCAGCAGCGTCGGCAATCGTCGAATCATAACCCTTCTGCGCCATCGCCACGACGCATCGCGGTCGGTCAACGCGTGGATACGCCACCCACCCCCGCGCGGCGCACACATCGGCGCGCACGCTTGTGCCGCGAACTTCGGGGCCATACGAGGCATACGTCGTCGCGTGTTCAAGACCCTTGACCGCAAGCGCCTGCGCCAAAAAATTGGCCGCAAGTATGACGCCCTGGCCGCCTATGCCACAAAATCGCACCGCTACGTCTGGATTGCCGGTCGCTCTCTGCATTTACTACGCTTCTCCCGCCTCGGTCTTATCCGCAGTGCCGGAGCCTTTTTTGTAATATCGCAACAACACAAATATCGCCAGCGCAACCACCGCAACACCGATGCTAATGAGTTGCGAGAAAGTCATACCGCCGAGTTCGCGGGCGTTGTCGCCGCGCAGGAATTCGATGCCAAAGCGGAACAGCGAATACAGTCCGCACATCAGTACGAAGACCTCGCCTTTGCGATGTTTTTTCCAGAAGAACCACGAAAGGAACAGGAACAGCCCGAAGACCACCAGGGAGCTTATGGGCTGCGTCGCTACTACCGGCAGCGTGTGCTCAGAATGGGGCATATGGGCAACCTTGCTATAAGCGTCGCAATCCTTCGGGAAGGAAACCGTAAAGTGGCTCCAAAAACCCTCTTGCTTCACCGTGCCCCAGCAACAGCCGTTGAGGAAACAGCCGATGCGACCAAACGCAAGCCCCAACATAAGCGAAGGCGCAACTACGTCGGCAACCTTCCATACGCTATACTTCCTGCGCCACGTAATCAGCAAAACAATGAGTGCCGTCGGCACCATGCCGCCATAAAAAGTAAGCCCGCCGTTGCGAAGCGCGAAATAACTGAGGTTATATGTTTCGTGCAACATTTGGGGGCGCGGTTCTTGGGGTTTTTCTTGTGCCGGTGGGGTCGCCTCCAACGCGCCAGCCTTCTTCTCTGCCGCCTTGACTTCCTTGTCCACCACCATCTCGCCAGTTTCGGTAAAGGCCAATTTCCACGCGCGCGCAGTCCCCACAACCAGCACCGCCGAACACAGCAAGACCATCACAATTGTAAAAACTTGCAGCGAGCCGTTTTCTTTTTTTAATTTCAGGCCGTTACGCGAGGCGTATTTATAAAGCAATATCACTCCCACGGCCAGTCCCAGACCCACCAGCCCGCCGACCAACGAGAGGTTGCCATCGAAAATGTCGAACACTTTCCAACCGCCCTTAAAATCTTTGTAATCCTGGGGATTGGCGGATTTAGAGTAGGCACTTTCGAAAATGTAGGCAACTCGCGCACCGATCACACCGCACACGATCGCCCAGATCGCAAGGTCGGTGATGAATTCAGGCCGGATGCCAACCGCCTTGGCGCGGCGCCCGGTAACGTAGAGCGCCAGGATAAAGCCCACCATCAACATGAAACCATAACTGTAAATGGGCAAGCCAAACAATTCGAATAATTTCTGATGCATTCCGATCCTTTCGCAATCGAAAACAGTGATTAAACAGTTCGCGATTATATCAGCCACCTCATATAGTGTCAAACCACTAAAAACACACAAACGCACTCAATGTGCATTAAATAGTTTTGCGTGCTGGCCTTTGGTAATAGCCAAGCGAAAAACTTGACACGGCGCGGACGGCGAGGATAATATTTATTGGCACGGGCAGCGTTTCCCGATGCCGGTCACACAACTCTTTCAGAATGGAGATCACCGTGCTGGGTCCAATCAAATTTTTCAAGAAGGTTACGCGCATCCTGCGAGGCGGCTCAACGATCACCGAAATCGGCTTGGCCGTTACGCTGGGCATGCTGCTGGGCTTCCTGCCGGAATTTTCCTTGCTATCCATCTGCCTGATCTGCCTTCTACTGCTAATGAACACACCCATACATTTGGCGGTGCTGGCATTCTTGCTGGGCAAGGCGCTCTCGCTGCCACTGGTGGCCGTAACCTATTCCATCGGCCACACCATCCTCCAAGTCGGCCCAATAGAATCGTTTGTCAAGATACTGGTCAACGGGCCGGTTACCGCGTGGATGGATCTCGACCGCTACTGCACACTCGGCGGGATAGTGCTGGGCGGCATGTTGGGCATGGTGTTAAGTTTTGTGCTAAGAGTGCCAATTAAAAAGTTCCGCGAAAAGATGGCATCGCTCGAAACGGACTCGGAAAAATTCGCGCGCTTCACTTCAAACTTTGGTGTGCGGGTGGTGATGTGGCTGATTCTGGGCAAGGCCCCGAAAAAACAAAAAACCTACACCGAGGTCGTCAGCACCAAAACACACCTGTTCCGCAAGAGCGGCCTGATACTGACAGCCATCGCGCTGGTTCTCGCGCTGGGCGTGGAATTCCTGTTTGCGGGCTACTTCGCAAAAGACATGATCGTCACGCAGATGGAGCAGGCCAACGGCGCAACCGTGGACATCGAATCGCTCGACCTGAGCCTGTTTGATGGGCAATGCAACATCCAGGGCCTCCAGGTCTGCGACCCCGACCACCTCGACCGCAACACCGTCAGCGCCAAAGAAGTCGAAATCAATTTCGGCGTCGGAGATCTGCTAAGCAGACGGTTCGTAATCAACGAGATTCGCGTAATCGAGGCCGCGACGGACTCGCCCCGCGACGAGGCAGGCGAGCGGCTCTACGAAGACGAGCCGCTGCCCGAAACCGAAACCGAAGACGATACCACATCGATCTACGACTACTTCGAAGACGCGAAGCTCTGGAAGGAGCGCGTCGAGCGCATCTACCGCATATACAAACGCATCGCGCCAGACAAGACCGAGGAAGAAAAGAAAGAGACAGAACAGGAAACCATCGACCGGCTCGGCTATCGCGCACTGCGCGCGTCGTATCTCGTCGACGAGCACCCGCTCGTAACCATCCGCAAGATCACCGTGGGCGGCCTGACCGTCAACACCGGCTCCGGGCCGATAAAGCTGACGCTAAGCGGGGCAGAGTTCTCAAGCGATCCGGCGCTTAACGAAAAAAATCCGACGATTTCCTTTGAGACCGCCGACAAGACTCTATCCTGCAAGATAACCTTCGGGATAGCGACGCCGGACAGAATCGCCGAGAACGTCATAAATCATTTCACGATGCACAACGTAAATCTGGGTGAAGCTCAGAAAATGCTGAGCAGCAAAAACGCAGTTCAATTTAAGAAAGGCGATGCCGATCTGGAGATAGTTAATGGGAAGTTCTCGCTGAAATCGATAAACATTCCCGTCAACGTAAAACTCAAAAATATGGAATCCTTATTTGGCGGCGACTCGAAAAAATCAAAAGATTTTGAGAAATTCACGGGCCTGCTGAAAAAAAATATGGACACGATAATCGTAATCACCGGCAGCCCATTCAGCCCGCGCGTGAAATTCGAGGTCAAGGGCCCAAAAATCACCAGCCCGCTCGACCTTCTGCCAGGGCGATAACGAAAAACGAAGGATCTGCGGTAAGTTACGGCATAAAAAAACCGGCCTCGGAGAGATCCGAAGCCGGTTTTGTTTTTTTGGTAGCGGGGGCGCTCTCTGCAATAATCCATAACGCCCTCGAAAAGTGGCTCACCCGCCGCTTCATCAGCCCCAAACGCCGTTCCCACACCCCTAAGTCACCGTGAAATTCCGCATAATTTCATTACAAGCCGCCGGAGCCGATTGTGTCGCTTATGCGGTAATTGCCTATGTTTTTGCGATCATGCTCAACGTCACGTATGTGATTTAGCAAGATCAATCGAACGTTTTGAAGTCTTCGGGCTGGACAGCCTCGAAGCGCATTTGCGTCCGCCCGAGGATTATGGTCTTGCCCGGGGCGAGGGGGCAAACCTCGTGGGGCTCCAATAGGTGGCCGCTAACGATCATTTCCGATTTCTCCGCCACGTTGCGAATCAGGAACTCGCCGTCGTGGTATCCAAGGTGGGCGTGGGCATCCTCCACGCCTGCCTCCGATATGCAGATGGTGGCTCGCTGGCTGCTGCCGATGACGGCCCGCCTAGCTAAGAGAATGTATTCGTGGCCCGTGTTGTCCTGGCGCACTAGTCGAACGGCGTTCACGTTTCCGGCTTCCGGCAGGCCTATTCTGGACAGCTCTCTACTGTATTTTTTCAGCATTTTGCTCAGGTCTTCCGCCTCTTGATGTGTCATTCTGAACGTATGGGCTGTGACCTTCAGGACTCCCGCAAAATTGAGCATGCATTCATCCGGCAACGCCTGCGAGTTTTTTATCAGTGCGGCCTGATTGATTTCCGTTCCGTTGAGGCTCTCATCCTTGTAATACACGCTGCCGTCTTGGATGCACAACCTTCCGTGCAGCCTGCTTATTCGCAGGGTGTCGGTTTTCCTGCCGCAATACGGCCTCAGGATGACGTCGTTTTCCTGGCCGTCGCGGCAGCAAGCGTCTTTGCCCATGCGCAACGACGGCTTTGCGAAGAGAAAAATCTTGCG
>CAYSUZ010000030.1:0-8950 GCA_964434335.1 uncultured Planctomycetota bacterium
ATGTAGCGCGGCTCGACGACAACGCGCTCTCGGATGTGCGCTCGAAAAAGCTGGGCTTCATCTTCCAGTCCTATAACCTATTGCAACAACTTACCGTTTTGGAAAACATCGAAGTCCCGCTCTACTATCAGGGCCGCTCCGAAAAAGAAAGCCGCGCAAAAGCGCTTGAACTGGCAGTCGCGGTTGGCCTGAGTGACAGAGTAGGGCATAAGCCCGCCGAACTCTCCGGCGGCCAACAGCAGCGTGTCGCCATTGCGCGCGCGCTCGTCAACGATCCTGTGTTGGTGCTGGCTGACGAACCGACCGGCAATCTTGATACTCGAACCGGTCTGGAAATTTTGGACATGATGGATCGGCTCCATTCTGATGGTAAAACTCTGGTTGTCGTAACACATGATGATGGGGTTGCCAAACGCGCGAAACGTATTATCCGGCTGCGCGACGGCGTTGTCGAAAGCGATATGAGAAACTGATATGATTTTTTTCCGACTCAAACGCACAATCAAACTCGGCTTCAAAAGCCTGACTCGCCACATGCTGCGTTCGGTGCTGACGATGCTCGGCATCGTCTTTGGCGTCGGCGCTGTCGTGGCCATGCTCGCCGTTGGCGAGGGCGCAAGTTATGAATCGCAAGAGCGAATCAAACGACTCGGAAGTCTCAATATAATCATCAACAGCGTCAAACTCTCGGCAGACGAACAGTCGAGCAACGTAAGCAACTTTACTGCAGTCTACGGCCTGAAATACACCGACGCCGAGATCATAAAATCTACGCTTCCCCAAGCGGAAGTGATATTGCGGATGCGTGCCGTACGCAAAGACGTTTTCTATCTGAACCGCCAGATGAACTCCAATATCATAAGCACGGTTCCCTGGTACGCCGACGTAACCAACCAGAAACTGAAAAAGGGTCGTTTCTTTACTACGGTTGACATGCGCTCCAAATTGCCGGTTTGCGTTATAGGCGCCGCAGTCGAAAAACGACTATTCCCCTACGAGGAATCCCTGAGCAAGCAAGTAAGATTTGAGAACAATACCTTTTCGGTTATTGGCGTACTCGCGTCCGCTGGCAGCGAGAGCGATTCCGAAGAAACCGAAGACATGACCGACGTCGATTCCGCGATCCTTATTCCGCTGACCACATCTCTGGAACGCTTCGGCGACATAAGGATGGAACGAAAGTCCGGTTCGTTCATCCGCGAGCAAGTCGAACTGCATCGCATCGTTGTCAAAGTCAAAAGCGTCGATGATGTAGTGCCCACATCCGAAGTTATAAGCGCGCTGCTGGAAAAAACTCATGTCGACAAAGACTACGAGATCATCGTGCCCCTGCAGATGCTCCAGGAAATCCAGCGCAATGCTCGCATGTTCAGCTGGGTGCTGGGCATGATAGCCGCGATATCGCTCCTCGTTGGCGGCATCGGCATCATGAACATCATGCTTGCCAGCGTAACCGAGCGAACTCGCGAAATCGGAATTCGTCGCGCTTTGGGCGCGAAAAAACGCGACATCATCATACAATTTCTCTCCGAAACGATGGTGCTTTCGCTTGTAGGCGGCGTGTTGGGGTTGGGGCTGGGCATCGGCCTGCCAAAACTCATTGAGATGTTCACCGATATGAAAATCATCTTTACGGCCTGGTCGCTTATACTTTCCTTCTCGATCTCGGCGGCTGTCGGTCTGGTATTCGGGCTATATCCGGCATGGCGCGCCGCAGGCATGGATCCCATCGAGGCGCTTCGTCACGAGTAGTGCCGCACACTTCAAAGACTTTCGCTAAGGGCTATCGTCCGATTGCTTCGCTTCGTTTTATTCCGATAGCGTGTTCATCATGAATATTTTTTCTAATTCATCGTCCAAAAAATGAACCTTTTCGCTTCAATGTTGTTATATAGCGCAGAAAGCCCAACAATGAACGGAGAAATCATGAAAAATGCGATAACAATAACCAGCCTGGTGATCGTACTGATTGTTACCGGCTGCGCCTCGAACGAAGAGGGATCAGAATCATCATCGACTGAATCTGCTCGTGTGCAAGCACAGCAGGGCGATGTCCGCGAAATACCGGCTCCGCCCATGAAGCCTATCAAAATGAATCCGCCCGTGTCCGATCCCACCCAAAAACCTAATCCGAAATACCAGCCAAAACAAACAACAAAGACCGACAAGGTTAAGGCTGTAAAAGCTATTCAATGCGAGTGGGACATGGTTCGCGCGTTGCGACGCTCACAGGCCATGATGGTGGCCGCTGCGGAAACCTTCAACACGTCCACAATTCCCAACGCGGAGGCCTTTGAACGTGCGCTCACATTGCAGCGCGGTATCGAAAAAAACATCTCTAACATCATGACCTTCGCTTATAACCACACCGACAGCACCGAGTATTTCCGCGTATTCTATAACCTTGCCATCGCCCAGGACCTGCTCACGCAACGCACTATAGAAATAGCCGCACACTGGGAGACGCTCTCCAAATCGGAAAAATCTCAGCAAAAAGAGATCGAGCGCTTTGCAACCCTGCGGCAATTACGCTACGAAAAACAAAAAGCGTTGGCGGTACTTCTAAAGGGGATAAACGAGGGCATAAAGAAGAAAATTCTTGATGATGAATGATTATTACGGCTCCGTGGAATGATGGTATGATGCGGATTTTCTCCGCGACACATCTCAAATGGACCTGCGCCAATGTTGTGTTTCCGTCCTATCCTCAACCATCAGTGGCGGCGGTCAGGTTTTGGGATGTGTCCTTGTGTCGTAAATTAAAAGTGTTGCTAAAAAACGTTTCATAACCGCGTCAGTTTATTTCGAACCTACCTTGCGGCGTAGTTAGCGGTATTTTTTATTGTGTTCAGCTTCCTGCCTGTACTTGTACAAGTGAGAGCCGCGTTTAGACAGGAATTTGGCAAGATCATAGTATTGCTTTTCGTACGCCAGGTCTGCTGCCGAGCGACGGCGATTGTCAAGTTCGTTTTTCCTGATCCCGTGTGTTAGGAGAAATCCGGCCATTTCCTTGTCGTTTTTCGCTACGGCCATGTGAAGCAGCCATGTTTGACCGCAACGGCTTCGGCTAATCTTGGAAGCCCCGTTCATAAGAGCCTTCATCATTGGAATATCCCCGTTTGTGACGGCAACGCCAAAAGCGGTCATGCCACCGTCCCAGCCCGGTTTTGCGCCTCGGGATAAAAGGAACTTAATCATTGCCACATCGCGCCTGTTGGTTGCGATTCCCAAAGCCGAAAAATGCTTGGAGTTAGAACGCTTAATATCTGCGTCTTTCTCGAGGAGAAATCCCACGGTGGCGGTGTCGCCTGACTCCACTCCCAGGTGCAAGACGGTTGTGTTGCGCAATGCTCGTGCCTTGACCGATGCCCCCTTGCCGACCAGCATTTTTGCGATTTTGGAATTACCCGCCTTTGCCGCAAGATGCAGTGGGGTGAACTTCAATCTGTCGACGTCGGTAACGGACGCGTCTTTGGTAATCAGGTATCGCACTATTTCGGTTTGGCTGGCTTCGCAGGCGAAAAATAACACAGTGCGGTTGATTTTATTTTTTGCGTGGATGTTGCCGCCCGCGTCTACCAGGACTTTGAGCGTTTCGGGACTTGCCAGCGTTGCGGCGTAATGCAGGGGAGTGTTGCGATCCTTGTCTGTGCTCTCAACGGACGCGCCTTTGCTGAGCAGTATCTTGCACAAGGCTGTGTTGCCCGCCCGCGCCGCCCAGTGCAGGGCAGTGCCGCCGGTAACCATGTCTTCCTGGTCGATCTCTGGTTTGTCGCCGAGGAGTGCTTTGATTTTCTCCTCGTCGCCGGAAATTACAGCATCGATAAGCTTGACGCCCGAAGTCGCACCGTTTTCGATTAGCAGTGCGGCGACCTTTGCGTGCCCGTTTAGCGCGGCCAGTATTAGCGGAGTCTGCTTTAATTTGTTGCGCGCGCTAATATCTGGCTTGTACTCAAGCAATATCTTCACGACGTCGAGAGAACCTATTTCCGAGGCCGTGTGCAGAGGGGTCATGCCTTGCTTGTCGGTTATTGCGATATCTGCGCCGGCTTTCAGAAGCGCCTCGACTGCCGGTGCGTTACTGGCCTCTACCGCATATTGCAAGAGAGTTTTTTTTGCGTCGTCGGTGCTTTTGGCTAGTTCGGGATTCTTCTTTAGGGCGTTGATGACTTGTTCCCAATCGCCTATCTTCGCGGCGGCGAAGATATCGTCGATTTGTTGGAGCGTCAGAGTTTTGGGCTTGGGAGCAGTCGGCTTAGAAGTATCCGCTGTCGCCGCCTGGAAAAGGCCGAACGAACTAATTACGAACAGCAATGCCGTCGCTAATATTAGGTGGTTTTTCATGTCACACCTCAAAAACGATAAAGGCTGATTTTATTTTGCGCCTGCATCATGCAGCATTTGGGCGATTTTTTGCAGTTGTTTGCTCACGGCGATATCCAGCGCACTCTGACCCTTTTTGTTGCGGGCGTTTACGTTGGCACCGTTGCCTATCAGTATCTTGACGATTTCGGTCTGACCGCGTTCAGCCGCGATCATCAAAGGAGTCATGCCGTCCTTGTTTACCGAATCGATCCGGGCACCTTTGAGCAGAAGTAGTTTTACGACTTCTATTTTGCCCTGCATGGCGGCGTATTGAAGGGCGGTGCCGCCGTTGGCATCGGATACGTCACAGCCGATGCCCAATGCGATGAGGAGCTCTAGCATGTCCTTCTGGCCGCTGCCTGCGGCGAGGTGGGCCATGTTCATGCCGCTTGAGAGGGTCGCGAAAACATTTGCGCCTTCGCTCATGAGGTACGTAAGTATCTCAATGTGTCCTCTGGCTACGGCTTTGGCAATTGGTGCTGTGCCGCCTTGGTCGGTCGCGTTAATATTCGCGCCCTTTGCGACGAGTATTTTCACGACTTCGAGGCTGCCGGAATTTGCTGCCATGTGCAACGGAGTCGCTTTGCCTCGATCTTTTGCGTTTACGTTAGCGCCTTTTGAAATGAGGAACATTACAATCTCGATGTGTTTTTTGCCGGCTGCGTAATGCAGTGCGGTCATACCGAAATCGCTTTTCTGTTCGAGTCGTGCGCCTTTGGCAACGAACAACTTGACCATGTCGAGGTCGTTGGCAAAGATCGCGAATTGCAGCGGCGAGATTTTGTACGCGTCTTTGGCGTTTACATTTGCGCCGTTTGCAATCAGAAGTTCGGCAATCTCCTTATAGCCCAGTCGCGACGCCCAGTGCAGCGGCGTTGCCTGCCGGACGTCGTCGCCAGCGTTAATCGCGCTTTTGTCTTTTTTGATAATTTCGGCGACCTTGGTTATATCGCCAGTGATTACCGCGTCGATCACTTTGTTGTTGAGGGTAGCGCCTTTGGCGACGAGTATCTTGACTACTTCGCTCTGGCCGCTGCTCGCTGCGCGATAGAGGATGGATTGTTTGGAGTTGCAGAGTATGTTGATGTCGGCGCCGTTTGCGATGAGGTATTTGACCATCTCTACTTTGCCCTTAATCGCTGCTAGTGTGAGGGGGGTGAAGCCGAAACCGTTCTGGACATTGATATCCTCGCCTTCGGCGATAAGGAGTTTGACCAATTCCATGCTCTCGCCCTTGACGGCGTAATGCAGAGGATGGCTCCGCAATGGGCCTTCGGCTTTTGCAAGTTCGGGCGCGGCCTGTACCATCTTGATGACTTCGTCCCATTTGCCTTCTTTTAGCAGCACGAACATTTGCTTTACTTGTTCTTCGCTGGGCGCGGCCTGCAACGGCAGTGTTGTTGCGGCTATAATTACCAGCAATGTCAGCGTGATAGTTAACGGTTTGAACATGTTGTACTCCTGGTTGAGGATCAGGTTGATTTACGTATGTTTTATACGGCTCTTACAGACGTTGGTTTGCAGGCCGAAAAAAAAGAGAACCCGCGTCAACGGGTCCTCTTTGATGTTATCGCATTTTTCCCAAGCGAGAATTTTGCTTGAGGGCTCTTTTTTTATTGCAAGTGAACATTCGTCTCTCCGAAAAAGCTTCCGCAAATTCAGACGAAGGCAGTCGGAATTTATTCACCTGCCAGTGTGAGCAAACGCTCCCAACGCCTGTCGGTTTCTCCCTGGAAGGCCGCGATTACGTCTTCGTTGCCCGGTTTCATCAGGTGGCTGAAGCGTCCCTGAGGCTGCATCCATTCCTTGACCGACATTTTTGTTTTGGGTTTGTAATTGATCTTGTATTTGCCGTTTTCATATTCGTACAGCGGCCAGTAGCAGCACTCTACCGCATCCTTGCAGGTTTGGATAGCTAGGTCTGGCTTCAAGCGCCAGCCGCGGTTGCACGAGGCGATGATGTTGATGAAAGACGGGCCATCATAACTCAGTGCCTTTTCGACTTTCTCCATCAGGTCCTTGTAATTGTGCGGGCTTGCCTGCGCAGCAAAGTCAGGGCTGTGGGCGATCATGATCTCGGTGAGATTTTTGCTGAACTGCTCCTTGCCACGGTGAACCTTTCCGGCGGGTGCGGTCGTAACATTGGCGCCTATCGGCGTTGCCGAGGATCGCTGTGTTCCGGTGTTCATATATGCGCCGTTATTGTAGCAAACGTAGAGCATTTTGTGGCGTCGCTCAAATGCGCCCGACATAGCCTGAAGGCCGATATCGTAACTCGCGCCGTCGCCGCCCATAGCGATGAATTGGTAGTCCTCTTTAACCTTGCCCTTTTTCTTGAGCGCTCTCCATGCGGATTCGACGCCGCTAATCGTTGCGGCGGAGTTTTCGAACGCGCTGTGGATAAAGCTGCAACCCCACGCGGTGTAGGGATAGATTGTAGAGATAACTTCCATGCAACCCGTGGCGCTGCCGACTACGACGTTTTCGCCTGCGGCGCGCATCATCTGGCGCAGGGCGATAGTGCCCCCGCAACCGGCGCAAGCGCGGTGTCCCGGATGGAAGCGTTCCGGTTCCTTGACTTTTTCTTTCAAGTTGATTGCCATGTTGGACCTCAGCAGTAATAGTCATTGGAATTCAAGAGGCAGGATTATAGATAACAGCCTTCGATAATGCAAGAAAACTCACCAGAGATTTTTGCGCGTTTTCCCGGTGCTTGAATTGAGGGCGGATTTCGGGTTTAATATGGCCTGATTCGCCCGACTATAGGGCGTAGCGATAACTAGGAGGCGGATATGCAAAAAGGCATTCCTGTATCACCGGGCATAGCGATTGGTAGAGTCTACGTATGCGAAAGCACACGCGACCTGCGGCATCTCGTCGAACGCACCACCGGCCACGACCCCGAAGAGGAACTCAAGCGCCTGCGGGCGGCCTCCAAACAAGCCGACCGCGATCTCGCACAACTCATCGAAGAAGTACGCAACGATCTCGGCAACGAAGAAGCCGCAATCTTCGAGGCCCAGCGCCTAATCCTGCGCGACCACGCCATCGAAAAAGAAATGAAGGATATTTTGGCGGTCGAAGATATGAGCGCCGAGCGAGCGCTGGCGATCGTCATCGAAAAATACGCCCAGACCGTCTCCCGTGTTCATGACAGCCACCTCCGGCATCGCGCCGCGGATATTCGTGATATCGGCATGCGCGCGTTATCTATTTTGCTCAACGAAGACCAGAAAGACCTCATCGCGCGCGAGGAGCACGTCATCGCAGTCGCACGCCAGGTTATTCCCTCGCGTCTTATAAGTCTGCTGAAACAAAAAATTGACGGCGTCGTAACCGATCGCGGCAGCCGCACCTCTCACGCCTCGATTTTATGTCGTTCGTACGGTGTCGCCGCCGTGTGCGGTGTGCGCAACATCCTCGACAAGATCGTGATGGGTGATGTTATCGCTCTGGACGGCGCAACGGGCGAGGTCTGGATAAATCCCGACAAAAAAGTTCTCGAAGAACTCGACCATCGCCGAAAAGAGCGCAGTGACGTCTGGAGCAAACTCCACGCCAACCAAAACAAACCCGCGTTGACCAAAGACGGCGTTCACATCACCGTCAAGGCCAACATCCGCACCGCGCGCGACGCGCATCAGGCCGCAGCGGTTGGGGCCGAGGGCGTGGGACTGTTTCGCACCGAGTTCCTCTACATCAACGTAACCCAGCCGCCCAGCGAGGACATGCAGCTGGCTGCGTATCGTTCGGCTGTCGAGGAAATGCGCCCGAATCCTGTAACAATCCGCACTTTCGATCTCGGCGGCGACAAAATGCCAAGCAGTTTTTCGGTGCCGCCCGAGGACAATCCGTTTTTGGGACAGCGATCAATACGGCTGGCGTTGGAAAGGCCGGATTTGTTTAGTGTGCAGCTGCGTGCGATTTTGCGCGCTGCGAAATCTGGCTCCGTTAGCATTATGTTTCCTCTGATAACGACCGTTGATGAATTTCGCCGTGCGAAGATATTTGTCGAGGAAGCCAAAGCGGAGTTGAAGAGCGAAGAACTGCCGTACGATCCCGATGTGAAAGTCGGGCTGATGATAGAAGTCCCCGCCGCGGCGACGATGATTAAGACAATCATGAAGGAGGCCGACTTTGCTTCAATCGGCTCCAACGATCTCATTCAGTATATTATGGCTGCCGATCGAACCAATCCGCAGGTCGTCGAACTTTACGATTCGCTTGCTCCGGCGGTTTTGCACACAATCAAACACGTCGTGGACGCCTGCCACGAACTCGGCAAGCCGGTCTCGGTCTGTGGCGAAATGGCTTCGCGTCCCCTGACCGTGATCGCGTTGTTGGGGATGGGCGTGACCGAATTAAGTGTGGGGCAGACCTTTGTTCCCGTAGTCAAGGGGCTTGTGCGCGACATCGACATTGGCGAAGCGCGCAAACTCACCGCGCGTGCGCTGGAGATGGATAGTGGCCGCGATATTGAAGCGATGTTCGAAGAAGAACTCGATCGCATCGCTCCCTGGGCCGAAGAAGTCGCGTAGTGATTCGGGGAATAATATATATCGGAAGGAAGAGTTTGTGCCGGATG
>CAYSUZ010000031.1:0-8906 GCA_964434335.1 uncultured Planctomycetota bacterium
CCAGTCGATCAGCGCGCGCGTTCCGACGACATAGCCGCCGAGTACGCCAACGGCGTTGGAAAGCGTTCCGACCTGAATATCGATCTCGCCGTGCAAGCCGAAGTGGTCGACGGTGCCGCGTCCGTGGCTGCCCATCACGCCGGAGGCGTGCGCGTCGTCAACCATCGTTATGCAGCCGTATTCCTTGCCGAGTTTTGCAAACTCGTCGAGTTTGGCGATGTCGCCGTCCATGCTGAACACGCCGTCGGTAACCATCAGGCGGCGGTTGTATTCTTTGTCCTTGTTCTCTTCCAGCAGGCGCTTGAGGTCGTCCATATCGCTGTGCTTGTAGACGCCCTTGGCGGTTCCGGAAATGCGGATGCCGTCAATGATGCTGGCGTGGTTGAGCTGATCGCTGAAAACGATGCTGCCCTTGTCTAGAAGCGCGGCGGACGTGCCGGAGTTGGCGGTGTAGCCAGACTGGAACAGAAGACAGGCTTCGCATTGTTTGAAGTCGGCGATTTTGGCTTCGAGGTCAAGGTGTATCTTCATCGAGCCAGCGATGGTGCGCACTGCGCCAGGGCCTGCGCCATATTTCTTGGTGAATTCAACGGCGCGTTCGACAACCTTGGGGTGGTCGCAAAGGCCGAGGTAATTGTTGGATGAGAGGTTGATGACTTCCTTGCCGTCGTATACGCATACGGCCTTGTTCGCGCCTTCAAGCGTGCGCGGCCAGTTATACAGGCTGTCTTTTTTGAGATCGTCGATCATCCCACTCAGATAATCAAGCTGCTTGCCCATGGTATCCTCCACAATTTATTCATGATGGTTGCGATTAGAAAAATACTACCGCTCAAAGACGGGCGTTCTTGAGGGTGGTCATTCACATTACAGCGGTAACAAATACCTCGCAATGAGGTAGATACTGCATATTAACAGCGCCATGACGGTACATGGTATCCCGTATTTTGCAAATTGCAAGAACGTAATTCTGTGGCCGTGTTTTTTGGCCATATCCGCCATTACGACGTTGGCCGAGGCACCGATGATGGTACCGTTTCCGCCCAGACATGCCCCCAAAGCCAGTGCCCACCAGAGGATGCCGAGGACTACGGCTTCTTCGAGACCGTTGGCTTTGGCAATGTCGGGAGCGATGGTTTTTATCATCGGGATTACTGTAGCGACAAAGGGAATATTGTCGACGATGGCCGAGGCAATGGCGGCAAACCACAAAAGACCCAGCGTCGTCAGCCAAATATCGCCACCGGTTTGTTGGAATGCGAATTGCGCCAGCGTGTCGATTACACCGCGCTCAACCAGCGCTCCTACAAGGATAAAGAGGCCGACGAAGAAAAACAGCGTCGTCCACTCAACCTCGCGGAAAACTTTTTCGGGATCGGTTTTGGTTATCAGCATCAGGAATGCCGCGCCGCCAAGCGCGATCGTCGCTGGCTCCAGCCCCAAAAGGCTGTGCAGGAAAAAGCCGATCAGCACCAGCCCCAGGCCAACGAGCGATTTGATCAACAGTCTCTTGTCGGTGATAGCTCGTGCGGGCTTCATCTCGATAATGCGCGCGCGGACCTCGATAGACACATGAAGGCGTTTGCGATAGCGCAAATACAAGGCCAGCGTAAATGCTGCAAGGATGACCACGATAACCGGCCCAAGATGGATCAGGAAATCGTTGAACGACAGGCCCGAAGCGCTGCCGATCAGAATGTTGGGAGGGTCGCCGATCAATGTCGCCGCGCCGCCGATGTTGGAGGCAAGCACCTCGCATATCAGAAAGGGCACGGGGTTTATTTTGAGTTGCTGGGCCAGCAGCAGCGTAACCGGCAGCATCAGAATCACGGTGGTAACGTTGTCGAGGAACGCCGAAACTACCGCCGTACTCAGGGCCAGCAAAATCATGATGTAGACAGGCCGACCGCGCGCAATTTTGGCCAAGGAAATAGCCAGCCACTCGAACACACCGGTCTTGGACATGATGTTGACGATGATCATCATGCCTGCAAGCAAGAATATCACGTTGAGGTCTATGTAATTGCGGAAGGCCTCGTGCTGATGAATCACGCCCAGCCCCATCAACGCTACTGCGCCTAGTATCGCAGCGATGGTGCGGTGAACTTTCTCGGTGATGATGCCCACGTACGCCAAAACGAAAATCGCAATCGCAACCGCGGCCATCCCGGTAAGCTCTCCGGGGCCGGTCGTGCTTGCGAGGAATGCATTCGCTGTGGCTGTCGTTATCATGGGTTTTCCGGGCGTGTTTTATACAAATAGGACTTTTGATATGAGGTCAAAGCGGTTGACTACACCGATCAGTTTGCCTGCGACGTCGGTAACGTAGATTCTGCGACGACCTTTTGTAATCATCAGGAACGCGGCTCGCAGCACCGAGTCGGACTCGCCGACTACAAAGACTTCCTTGCGATACGCGTCGCCGACGTTCATCTCGCGTTCTTTTTTGAAGTACTCCTCGAACGGCTCGAAGTCAGGAATAAACGCGACGTCCTGGAATTGCATCAGGTAGCTCGGCAGCCCCAAAGAGATAACCTCGCGTCCGGTGAACTCGCCGAGCAGCCTGCCGTCTTCATCAACAACGACCATGCCGTCAACGCCCTTTTCGGCGAAGAGATCCACTGCATCTTTGATCGGCATATCCGGTCGCAGGGTCTCGAAATCGCGCTCCATAATTCCAGAGCAGGATAGGTATTTATCTACTTCGACGCCGCTGCGTTCGACAACTGCGGCGAATTCGGCAGGGGTCTCGGCGGCAATCAACTCATTTCGGTTTTGCTCGTTTATCGTCAGCATCGCCACCGCCGCCATGCTGTGCAGAAGGACGGTGTTTTTGCTCGGCGGAGCCAGCATAACAAAAAACAGGCGCGAAGGTTTGCCATCCCTCGCGCCAAAGTCGATGCCTTGTTTGGAAATGCCCGCCGCCAGAATGAATTCATCCAATTCCGGCATACGCGCATGTGGCAGGGCCACGCTCTTTTCGAGCGCAGTGCCGCCTTGCGCCTCACGCTTGTTGAGCGCGGCACAAAAAACCTCGCGCATTCCATCATCGCGCTGCTCATCGATCAAATCAACGAACTCCTCAATCAGGCTCGCCTTGTCGCGGGCCTTGAGGTCGGTGATAATCAGATCCTTGTCTATGAGGCTCGATAGTTTCATCAGTCAACCGTCAAAACAACTTTGCCGCAGTCGCGCGTAGGCGTGAATGTGGCCTGCATAGCGGCTTCGAAGTCCTTGAGCGGGAATTTGTGCGTGATAACCGGCGACGGATCGACGCGACCATTGCCGAGAATGTTGGCGACCTGGAACCATGTGTCAAACATCTTGCGACCGTTGATGCCGATAATATTGGAGCCTTTGAAGACCACGCCGTTGCTCAGGTCGATCTTGGGCACGCCCGCGGGAATGCCAAAGGCGGTAAAGGTGCCGCCCTTCTTAACCATCTTCATGCCCCAGTCGATGGCAATTTCCTGGCCGGTCATCTCCATAACCACGTCTACGCCGTAGCCGTGGGTCAGTTCCTTGACGCGATCGACTACGTCCTCGCGCTTAAGGCTGATGGTGTAATCGGCGCCCATTTTCTTGAGGATATCGATGCGCACGTCGTGCTTGCCGACCGCGATAACTGGTGCGGCGCCAAACGCGCGGGCGATGCCTACAGCGAAGGCCGCGATCGGGCCGTCGCCGATGACGCAGACCTGCTTGCCGCCAACGTTGCTCTCGGCTACGGTGTACATGGCATTGCCGAAGGGTTCCTGAATACTGGCTATTTCATGGGGCAGGCTCTTGTCGTTTTTCCAGCACACACTTTCGGGTACGACTACGTATTCGGCAAATATGCCGTCGCGGTCTACGCCGACGATTTCGAGATTGTGGCAGATGTGCTGCTTGCCGGTCAGGCACTGCGGGCAATGACCGCAGGGGATATGCGTCTCAAGCGATACGTGATCGTCGACCTTGACGCGAGTAACCAGCGAGCCTACCTCGGCGATGACGCCGCCGCATTCGTGACCAAAGATCATCGGGGTCTTGATGCGATTCTGCGACCACTCGTCCCACGAATAGATGTGCTTGTCGGTGCCGCAAATGCTGCACGCTTTGATTTTGATGAGTACGTCGAGCGGGTTGTCGATCTGAGGAATCGGCGCTCTCGTTACTGTCGCGCCCTCGGCGCGTTCGGTTTTCATTACCGCCAGCATATCGCTTGCCATGGTGCTCTCCTGTGTTGAAAACAATAGGACTGTTTTTGGATTTCGAAGGGGTATTATAGGCCTGCAAGCCCGCATGTCAATTGATATTACCGTGAAATCCGAGGCGAAATTGATTGACACGTCGCCGCGAACCTATATCATACGTAGTTTCAATTTTGGCACACATGCTTTGGAGCAGGAACTTGGAAAAAATAGACTACAAAGAACTCGGGTTAAAAGTCGGCGTCGAAATACACCAGCAGATATTCACCGAGAAGAAAATGTTCTGCAACTGCCCCGCAGGGCGTTACAGCAAGAAATATGACAGCGAAATCATACGTCACATGCGCCCGACGCTCTCCGAACTCGGCGAGTACGACGGCACGGCGCTGATGGAATTCAAGACCAAAAAGAACGTCCACTACCTGATCAACAAACTATCATCCTGCACCTACGAGATGGACGATACGCCGCCGTTTCCGGTAAACCAGGACGGCCTCGACATCGCCATCGAACTCTCGCTGATGCTTAACTGCCAGATCGTAGACGAATTCCACATCATCCGCAAACAATACCTCGACGGCAGCATACCGGCGGGCTTCCAGCGCACCGGCATCGTCGGCGTGGAGGGCTGGGTAATGGTCGACGGCAAAAAAATCCGCATCATCCAACTCGGCTACGAAGAAGACTCCTGCCGCGAGGTCAAGGACGAAAAACACGAGATATACTACCTGACCGATCGCCTGAGCATGCCGCTAATCGAGATCGTTACCTATCCCGAACTCTACACGCCCGAGGAAGCAGGTCGTGCGCTGTGGCTGTTGCACAAACTCACCCGCTCCACCGGCAAGGTTCGCCGCGGCATCGGCGGTACTCGCCAGGACGTTAACGTCAGCATCAAAAATGGGCCGCGCGTCGAGATAAAAGGCGTACCGCAGATTTGGCGCGTTGTAAAAGCAATCCACTTCGAAGCCATACGCCAAAAAGCCCTGCTCGACATCCACGACGAACTCCACGCACGCGGGATCGACGGAAAATATCAGGGCGAGATATTCAAAGTAACCAGCGTCTTCGCCAAAACCACTAACCCGCAAATCCGGCAAGCGCTGGATGAAGGCGGCGCAGTCAAGGCGGTGCGGCTGGATGGTTTCGCCGGATTGATTAAACATCCCACCGGCCCGGACGCAACGTTGGAGCGCGAATTCGCCGGACGCGTACGCGTGATTGCCTGTCTCGACGGCAAACCCAACATGTTCAGCACCGACTCATGGCCCGAATACGAAAACGGCGCGGCAGAACTGGCAGAACTAAAAAAACTCACCGGCGCAAAACTCAGCGATGCCGTTTTGGTCGTATGGGGCAATGATGCCGACACTAAAACCGCCGCCGACGAGATCGAAATCCGCGGGCGCGAAGCAACGATGGGTGTGCCCAACGAAACACGCCAAATCATGCCCGACTGCACAACTGACTTCGAACGCATTCTGCCCGGCCCCAACCGGATGTACCCCGACACCGACTCGCCGCCGTGCCGCATACTACGCGAGCGCGTCGAACGGATCGACGCCAGCAAACCCGCGCCACCGTGGGAGAGGCTCGATCACTACAAAAGTCTCGGCCTGACGGAACGGATGGCCGGAGAGATGGTGATCAACCCAATTTCAGAGGTTTTCAAGCGGGCCATCGACGAAATCGGAATCGCGCCGAAAGTCGCGGCGGAAACGATTATCTGCAAAATGCGCGGCCTGAAACGCAAAGGCTTCGCCGTCGCCGAAATCAATCACGACGATCTTCTGGCGTTATTCAAGGCACTCAAAGACGGCTCGCTTTACCGCGAAGGCATACGCCCCGCGCTCAAGGCGCTGGCCGCCGGCAAAAAAATCACATACGCAACACTGGGCAAGGACGAAATGGCCAGGGCGGTCAAACGTGAAATCGACGCGGGGGGGTTTGAATTCTACACCGCCGATCACGACGAAAAAAAACGCGTCCGCCATTACACGGGCCGCGTCATGAAACAGATCATTGGCCGCGCGCCCGGCAGCACGATCATCGCCGCCGTCCGCAAGGCCCTCAAAAAATAATCCGCACTATTTTGCGATTCGCACGAGTGTGCGGGAAGCGTCGGGGATGATGTAAGCTCTTTTTGCGTCAGACAGGGTATCCGCAAGCGCATCCTTTATGGATTCCACCGGCATCAGGCCCATCCTGCGCACAAATTCCGGCTCCAGCCCAGATTGCAGGCATATTTTTATGCGCGCCGCCTTTTGGCGCATCGCATAGGCCGTTTGTGCGTTGAGCGTGTAGTCTCGCCGAATCGCCGCAGCCATCGTTGGCAGATCAGAATAATCAAACCACCGCTCGAAAGTCGAACTCCCCACGCCGTTTTCCGCCGCACCGCATATTATAAGGACTCCCCCGTCACCAACCGCCTCCGCCGCATGATCGATGGCCTTGTGCATCTGGATTAGATCGGTATCGGCGGGCCAGCCGCCGCACGAAGCAAGTACAAGCTTGACGGGCGCGTCGATTTTTTTCGTGTAAAGCGCATCGACGATTTCGCATGCGCGTCGATGGGATGCGTCGAGCGCGCCGGATATGAAATGCGCAATCTCCCCACTGGAATTTAGCACAACATTCACCGCAAATATTTTCCCAGCCATCCGCGCCGCTTCCAGCGCAGCCTCGTGAACAGGATTGCCGTCCAGCACGCCACTGCGACAGCGCGGGCACAGTAATTCGCCATTATCCTGCAAAACAAGGCGATGGTTGGCAAGGATCGTCTCATGCGCCGCACAACCCGGCACCAGTGCCTTGCGCCCGCCGCCGAATCCGGCGAAGTAGTGATGCGCCACGCCGCCGGTAGCGATAACAAGATCGGCCTCGGCAAGCAAGCGGTTCAAGCGCACGGGCAGGCCCTGCGAAGTCGTGCCAAGATCAACCAGGCGCGCCTCGTCACGACAGTCGTGATGATGAACACGCACACGCCTGGCGATGTTTTCGCCCAGCAGCGCCGCAGTCTCGGCATCGCTCATCATGCGATGTGAGCCATAGGCGATCAATACGTCTATCGCGTGATCAAGCAGGCCCGCAGCATTCAGGTAGTCGAGAATATACGGCAGGAAACGGCGTGTCGGAACGGGACGTGTGGCATCGCTGACTACAACGGCAACACGCCGAACACCGCAAAGCGCCTCGCGCAGCGGCGCGCACCCGACCGGCGCCTCCAACGACGCGTACAGGCCCAGCCGTTCATTCGGCATCGCCATAACATCATCCGGGCGCAATTCCACCCACTCCGAGCCGGCGGACAAGTCGAGCGCGATGGACTCCCGACCGTATTTGAGGTGAATTTTATCTCGCATATTTTTGCCTCGATCGTAAACGTATGTTGCGCCAATCGACCAAAGTAATATAATACAGAATTCCGATTAGACAACAGAGGATTTTCATCACGCTACAAACTTGGGGAATGATTCTTTTAGCAACAGCCCTTTGTCAGGGAATTGCTGAGCGGAACTTTGTTGGCACCACTGCCAGCGAACCCTCTTTCAACACTGGAGGAACGAACAATATGTGCGAATACGATCCGATACGCCTGCACGCGAATCCGCTTGTGCGGGAACTGGGCAAGATGCCCGAAGATTTCCAGCGCGAAGACCTGCTCGACATCATCGAACGCCGCGGCATAACCAGCATCCGCCTGCGCTATCCGGCCCACGACGGACGACTCAAGGAACTCAAGATACCGGTGCTTAACTACCACCAAATTGAATGCATCCTTGCCGAAGGCGAGCGCGTTGATGGTTCAAATATTTTCAAAGGCATGATTGATCCAGCGTCAAGCGATCTTTATGTCGTGCCGATTTACAGCACCGCGTTTCTCGACCCGTTCAGCGAGAACACCTTGAGCGTGTTCTGTCGTTTCTTCGACAAAAGCGGCAAGCCCGCGCCCACGGCCTGCGACAACATCCTTGCCAACAGCGCGTTAAGCCTAACCAAAAGCACCGGCATCGAATTATATGCGATGGGTGAAGTCGAGTTCTATCTGATGTTCGCCCCCTCGGGCCTGTTCCCCGCGCAACCACAAAGTTTGTATCACGAAGCCGCACCCTTCAGCAAAACATCGGCAGTCGTCGACGAAATCATGCTGACCATCGCCCAGATCACCGGCTCAGTAAAATACTGCCACTCCGAAGTCGGCAACATCACCGAGATTCGCAGCGAGCAACCCGAAATCGACGGCAAGCGCATGGAGCAGTACGAGGTCGAATTCCTGCCCGCACCGATAGAAAAAGCAGCCCGCGACATCCTGCTCGCCAAGTGGGTTATCCGTTGCGTGGCGATGAAGCACGGCTACAACGCCTCGTTCGCGCCCAAGCTCGACGAAGGCGATGCGGGCAGCGGCCTGCACATCCATCTGAGTTTCTTCAAAGACGGCAAACAACAGGTAGTCGACGGCAAAGGTCGCCTGACCGAAACCTCGCGCAAAATCATCGCCGGACTGCTCACGCTCGCGCCCAGCCTCACGGCCTTCGGCAACACCGTTCCCTCGGCGTATCTGCGACTCGTCGCCCACCAGGAAGCGCCAACACTGGTCTGCTGGGGCAAGGGCAACCGCTCGGCGCTCGTGCGCGTACCGCTGGGCTGGCAGAACGTCGGCAATCTCGACCAGAAAGCCAACCCCGAACAGATAGAAACTTTCGTCCGCGATTT
>CAYSUZ010000032.1:0-8541 GCA_964434335.1 uncultured Planctomycetota bacterium
CACCAGCCAGGTTCTTCAGCGAGTCCAATGAAAGAGGGAAGCATGTGCTGACTGTACGAATAGTATGTCCAGCCGGTAACCGCAATATTCCACTCCAGTTCACCTGGGTCAGTGTAGTACATCGGGTCTTTGTCTTCTTCTTTGAGGTATATTTTTTCAATTGAAAAACCAGCTGATTCAAGTGCACTGGCAATTTCCAGCGATATTGTTTTGACTTCGCCTTCTTTTTCCGGAATGGAGAATTTCAAAACTAACTCGCTTTCGTTGAACTGCCATTTTCCATCGACTTTTTCCGCTCCGGCTTCAGTCATTGCCTCTTCAATCAGTGAAATTCCCTTTTCTTTGTCGAAACCAAGGTCCTGCGCTTCCAGCGTGGAACCGCAGATATCGAACTCACTACTCCAGCGTTTTGCTTACAAACAGGGTTGGAAGCGATGGGTTGAGACCATGAGCGCGCAAGGCATAATCCAGGGAGGCCTCGGGGATTTCCCCGAAAACGAAAGAGCGACTTTAGAGTCACAGGGAATAAAATCCCTTCTTGCCCTCCCGATAATGGTGAGCGGAGAATGGTTCGGATTTGTCGGCTTCGACGACTGCACCAAAGAAAGAGTATGGAACGACAGTGACATCAGCATCCTGAAGACCGCCGCTGAAATGATAGGCACATATTTCGAACGCAAACGCACCGAATCCCTCACAACAATCCAGCGCGATCTCGCCGTAGCGCTGGGCGGAATATCAAACCTCAACAAGGCGTTGCAACTCTGTCTCGATACCGCATTGAAAGCCTCGGAGATGGACTCCGGCGGCATATACCTGCGGGACAAAAATACCGGCGATCTCAAAATGATAATGCACAGGGGCGTCTCGCCAGAATTCGCCGCAGCAACAACCGTGCACAAAGCCGACAGCAAGAACACTAAGCTCGTCATGAAAGGCGAACCGGTTTATTCCATATATAGTAATCTAGATATCCCAATCAACCAATTACACATATCCGAAAACCTCGCCGTCATAGCGGTCTTGCCTGTAAAACACGAAGAAAAGGTCATCGCCTGTCTGATTGTAGCGTCTCATGCGCTCGAAGAGATCCCGACCCCAACTCGCAACATTCTGGAAACAATAGCCACACAGATAGGCGGCGCCATCGCACACCTGCGTGCCGAACAGGAAATCCAACAATTAGCAACGATGATCCAGCAAGCGGGTGAAGGTGTCGTCGTCTGCGATATGCTCGACATAATTACCTTTGTCAATACATCCTTCGCAAAAATGCACGGATACGAAAATCCCGATCAGCTCATCAAAAAAAACATCAGCATACTCCACACCAACGAACACATCGCCACCAATGCAGCACCCTTCAAGGAAGAAGTTATAAAAAAAGGTGTGCAATCGGGCATAATGCATCACAGGAAAAAAGATAACACAGTATTTCCCGTCGAAATAACCGCCAACATTATCAACGACGAAAACAACGATCCTATCGGGATTATCGCATTTATCACCGACATCACAGATCGCCTGAAATCCCAGAAAGCTCTCCGGCAAAGCGAAGAACGTCTCGAGCTGGCGCTCAAAGGTGCCAATCTGGGTCTATGGGACTGGAATCTCGAAACCGATGAAGCCGTTTTCAACGAGCGCTGGGCACAGATGTTGGGCTATGAAATAGAAGAAATCCAGAACCAGGCGGGATCGTGGAAAACACTAACCCATCCCGACGATGTCGAAAAAATCAACCGCAACGTCGAGGCGCACTGGGAGGGGCGGACTCCCGAATACGAAACCGAACATCGGCTCAGAAGCAAATCCGGCGAATGGATCTGGGTACTCAGCCGCGGCAAAGTCGTCCAGCGAAACGAAGACGGCAAGCCCCTTCGTATGGTCGGCACACACCTCGACATCACCGAGCGCAAAAAAGCCGCAGATGCCATTAAAAATGAACGCGATAAAGCACAACGATATCTCGACGTAGCCGGCGTGATACTGATAGCCGTCGAAAAAGATCACACTGTATCGTTAATAAATAAAGCTGGCTGCCAAATTCTCGAATGCGAAGAGAAAGACATCATCGGCAAAGACTGGTTCGACACATTCCTGTCACCAGAGATCAAAAACAAAGTAAAAAAAATATTTAACCAACTCATAGCCGGGGAGATTGAAAACACCGAACACTACGAAAATGAAATCATTACCGCAAAAGGCAATCGCAGAACGATAGCATGGCACAATTCTATCCTGCACAACAAAGACGGCAAAATAATAGCAACACTCGGCTCGGGCGAAGACATAACAGAACGCAAGATCGCTCAGGAAAAAATCGAAAGATCTGAAAGGATGTTCCGTGGCATATACGATAACGCCAACGATGGCATATGCCTGGTGGATGCAGACGCAAAATCATTCTTCATGTGCAACAACAAATTCTGTGAGATGCTGGGCTACACTGAAGTCGAGTTAAAGAAGATGCATGTTAAGGACATACACCCGCAGGAAATCCTTGAGTCCATCTACCAATTGATCAAAGACGGCATCGATAAGACCAACGTATTTGCCAAAGATATTCCGGCAGTCAAAAAAAATGGAGAAGTATTTTATTCCGACATCAGCGGCGCTTCGGTCCCTATGATGGACAAAAAATACGTCATCGGCATGTTCCGCGACAGCACCGAACGCAGAGAGACGGATTTGGAACTCAAACGCCAACACGACTTCGTAACCAACGTCATCGAAACTACACCGGCCTTCTTTATCGTCGTCGATCTCGAAGGCAACACCGTCTCAATGAATAGCGCTATCCTCGCCGCGCTCGGCTACCAGCTCGAAGAAGTTGTCGGCAAGCCTTTTCTCTCCACTTTCGTGCCAAAACGCGAATGGGATCAGCAGCTTGAAACATTCAAAGAATATACCAAAAACGAAAAACCCGCCATCTACGACAGCCACCTCGTTACCAGAGATGGCAACGAACTACTGGTCGAGTGGCACTCACGGTCGATTTTCGACAGCCGCCGTCGGCAAAAACAATTCTTCGCCATCGGTCTCAACATTACCGAGCGCAAAAAACTCGAAACCCAACTCCTCCAGGCGCAAAAAATGCAGACACTGGGTACACTCGCTGGCGGCGTAGCCCACGACTACAACAACCTGCTGGTAGGCGTGCTCGGCTTTGCTTCAATAATCTCGGCCAGCCCCGACGCCTCGGCAACAACCCGCTCGCACGCCGCACAAATAGAAAACACCGCGCGACGCATGGCCGACCTCACCCGCCAGCTGCTCGGTTTCGGGCGCGGCGGCAAATGGACAACCCGTATCCTCGATGTAAACGACAGCATCAGGGAATCAATCAAAATAGTCCACGGCTCGCTTCACCGCGAAATCTCGTTAAAACTCCGGCTCAGTCCCCAACCCTGCTGCATCGAAGGCGACCCCGGACAGATACTGCAAGTCATCACCAATTGCTGCATCAACGCAATCGAAGCAACCGGCAGCGGCGGCGCAATCTCGATAAAAACAAAAGCAAAATTCTTCCCCAAACCCTCCGGCGAAGTTTTTGACGAATGGAAACCCGGCGACTACGTCCACATCGAAATCACCGATAATGGCTGCGGAATGAGCCAGGAAACCTTAGCGAAAATGTTCGAGCCATACTTCTCGACCAAAAGCCAGGGGCGGGGATTGGGCATGGCCGCAGTATTCGGCATAATCAAAAATCACCAGGGATGGCTGTCGGTCGACACCGAATCCGGCACGGGCACGCATATGCATATATATCTGCCGCGCGTAGAAGGCGAACCGCAAAAAATGCCCACCGGCGAAATCGCACTGACTATGGAGAAATCAAGCGGCAAGATTATCGTCATTGACGACGAACAAGTGGTCAGGCAGCTTTGCAGGAACGTCCTGAGGAAGGTTGGATACAACGTTTTAACCGCGCATAGCGGCAATCAAGGCCTGAGGCTGCTGGAAAAACACCCCGACTGCGACCTCTTACTACTCGACATGGTCATCCCGCGACCCAGCGGCAACAAGGTTTTCAAAAAAGCTCGCGCCATGTATCCCAATCTCAAAATCCTGCTGACCAGCGGCCACGATGATCACGGCGACATAGCAAAACTCATCAAAAAAGATGCTGTAGGATTCCTGGCTAAACCTTTCGCCGCCGAGGAACTCGCCAACCGAATCAGGACAGCACTTAACGCAGACAAGAAATAAGACGTGTCATTTGCCCGGCGCAGTCAACAGATACAACAACACTCCCGCGCTAACCGCCACATTCAGCGACTCCGCACGACCTGGCGTTGCAACCGTCACGCGCGCTTCGCAAGCCCCCATTAGAGACTCCGAAGGCCCTGCCGTCTCGTTACCAAAAATCACCGCCCAGCGCTCGCCCGGATCAAGCGACGCCGCATCGTCACCGTCACGCGCCACCGCCGAGAGCAGCCTCGCTCCCTGCGTCGAGAGCCACTGCGTAAGTTCGTCCTCACCCACCTCCGTCACGATCGGCAGATGAAAACACGACGCAACCGTACTGCGCAGCACCTTGGGATTGGTCCACTCTACCCCGCCGCGCGTCATTATCACACCGTCCAGCCCAAACGCATCGGCGCTACGAATGATCGCACCAGCGTTGCCCGGATCGCGCACTCCGTCCAGCACCACCAGCCGCAGAGCACCCTCTCGCTCGAAATCGTTGAGACCATACGTCCGCAGCGGCAACACACCAATCATCGCCGCCGGAGAAACCGTATCGCTAAGGCGCTTGATCGCCGGAGGATGCGCAAAGAAAACCTTGGTCGACTCAGGATTTACCTGCGCCAAAACCGCCTTTGTCTCGGCAGAGTCGCGGCAATCTTCGTTGACAACAATCATCTCCACAGTCCAGCCCGACTCCAAGGCCTCGGAGACCATCACCGTCCCCTCAACCAAAAACCGTCCTGCACGTCGGCGGAACTTCTTGACCTTGAGCGCAGCCAGCTCCTTTAGCATCGCCTTCGAGGCAAATTTATCTTCGGGCATAAAATCTCTCCCACAAAAAAACTCGCGGAGCCAACAACGACCCCGCGAGTGAAAAATCCAGTACGCCAGGCAGGACTCGAACCTGCGACCCGCTGATTAAGAATCAGCTGCTCTGCCAACTGAGCTACTGGCGCAAACAATTAGTGGATTATATTCGCGCGGCAAAAATTTGCAAATCATTTATTCCCTTTTGCGCCATTTCAAAAAGCCGCCTGACCGATAGCAGCCAAAAAGCTGCAAATGGAAAACTGAGATAGCAAACTCGAAAAGGGAGTCGGAGCGCATCCGGCTCCTTTTTTAATGCCACAGGCGGAGGTAATAATCGATGATACGGGAAAGTTCGGCATCGGTAATTTTGGTGGAAATATTTTTCATGCGCAAAATTCGCGCGGCGGCTGCTACGTCGCCATTTCCGTCGCCGAACAGCAACAACGGCAGCGCCGAAGCACAACGCTCTGACACCGACCGACCATAGCGCGCAATCTCGCCCGAACCCAGCGGCAGGCCGAAACCAGAGAGATTTTTGGCCCAGTTACGTAGCGGCGAAGTACGGCAAAGCCCCACATCTATTTTGTGCAGCGAAGGCCGCGAATAGTCGCACCAATCCTCAAACCCGTCATTGAGCCGTTTGCGCTCGAACCAACGCATCACGTCTTCGTGAATCACCAAGGTTTGATCGTAGAGCGCTGCGTATTGCTCGCGGGTTAGCTCTGGAAATAACGGCCTGATTTTGCCCTCTAGCGCGGCGATATACTCGCACTGCACATCCTCGCCATGCGGAACTTCGGAGAAGTCAACCTCGCGCGCAATCTCGATGCGTCGGGCGTAAGAAGCATCATATTTTCCGAGCGCAATCAGCAGGCAGTCGCCCCACGCTTGTTTGGTCTTGGCAATCTGAATCTGGAAGTGCTCGGATTCGCGCCCGGACTGCGGGCCGCCATCAAGCAGGCGCTTTCTGGCGATAAGCATACCGCCAGAGCGGTTGAACAGCAAAAAGCCGCCGTCCCACAAATCAATTTGCTCGGGCCGAATTTCGGGCATCGCATCGAGCGCATTCTCGTCGCCCCAGATTGTTTTGTGACCACACTGCACTTCGTACCAGGCGGTAGTAGCAGGAACAGTGCGCAACTCCGCAAGTGTGCGGGTGTCGAGGTCTACCTGCATTCCAAGTTCGGCTTCAAGTTCGAGCGCAACCACGGCGAGCCTGCGCCGGAGCTTGCGTCGTTGGAGAATGGAAATCGGCGAGATGATGATTTCGAAATCGTAATCGTTTACCGGCATTGGTTGGCCGTCGCGCAGAACTGCACCGCCTTCTCCGCGGCCAAAACCGCCCACCAGTGCTACCGCCAGCGGCGAGGTAAAGGTACGCACCACAGGGATAACCGCATTGAGTATGGTTTGCAAATCAGCCACGATCGCGGCGCGTAATGCCTCGCTATCGTCAACAGTAAGCGGGCCGTCTATATTCTTGATCCGACACATGCGGTTCAGTATATCATCGCCGCCTTATATTACAAAAAAATTATGCGCACACACAAAACAAGACAAAAAAAAATCGCCGAGCAGATTTCTCCGCCCAGGCGATTTCTTTTTCTGCCAAACTGTCTAACGCAGTCTCTTTCGGGCTAATGTGACCACAAAAGCCAAGGTTCCACTTATCGCCATCATCAACGTTCCCGGTTCCGGTACCATAGTGAAATCGGCGCCGGAAGCGAAAGAGGCGGTGGAAGTCCAGTCAGGCATATCTTCGTAACCGAATGGATCGGCAGGATCCATCGATGCAAATGCAAAAGAAAATTGTTCGTCATCCAAGTTGGTCATGCCCTGTGTAAGGAGACCAGAAAAGGTAACATTACACGCCAGCACATCCGACGCGCCAACGTTGCCGGGATAGAGCAGCGCAAAATCGAAAGTTGCCGCAAGCAGTAACTGACTACCAGCATCATCCCATATCTCCAGTCGGCCAGCTTCGAGTTCAAGCTCGATTGGGTCGTCCCCGAAATATGTAACATACTCAACCTCCAGCGGGTTGCCGGTAAGATCGGTCAGCGTAAAACTCGCATCGGCAAAAGTTGTACCTGCAAAGGCTCCGGCCAGAACTTCGACACTGATGTCGTCATTACCACCAACAAGCCAACCGCCGTCAGTTCCCGGATCGGTATCGGCAGTAAACGTAAAGCACTGTGTTCCTGGATCTGCAAAGGTAAGAATTGGGTCGGCAAAAGAGGTCGTGCCAAGCAGTATCGTCATGATTGCTACAAACGTTATTACAATTTTTTTGCTCATATTTTTATCCTCATTTGAAAAAGCCATTCTCGCAGGCCAATTAAGCCTAGCTATATAACTAGACACATGAAATGGGAATTAATCTCGGAAAAAATCAGGTTTTTTTCCAGGAAAATCAAATATATAAGTGACTGACAAAAACAGTCATAAACACATGGGGGTAATCGGTTATACGGGGAATGAAAGACATGGCGCTTTAGGGTTTAACGCATTACTTACGTTTTTATGTTATTTGCAGTTTGATTTTGTCTGTATAGGACTTATAATATACTTAGGCTCAGTAAATACAGCTGCAACCATACGACAATACTTATTGAATCTTCGCAGGAGGTATTCGCGTGGAAAAAAATAGTCATTGTCAACACAAGCACCTCGGAATTCGCTATACATTTAGCCCATCCGCCGAGAAGAAAATCCTTGCTGTCACTTATTGTAAAGACTGTAAAAAGGAAATCAGCAAGGAAGTCGTAACTGCGCCTGCGAAAGACAAAGACTCATTATAAAAAAAGACCCGCTCCTCAAGGAGTGGATCTTTTTTTTTCGCAGAAACGCTAACAACTAATTCGGATCAGGGATGCTTTTACTTCCCAAACGGTGAGCCCCCACCGTTGTTTTTGTCCTTGGGAGCAGACATCTTCATAGAATCGAGCAACTTGATGACATCCTTCTCGGATCTATTTGCTTTCATCATTTGCTTCGTCAGTCCCAAAATGAAACCCATCGGCATATTGGTTCTTTCGGCACATCGCTTTATCGCCGCTTGTATGGCTGGCGAAAACTCTGAGATATCCGGCGCCTTCTGCATCTTCGGCATTCCCGGCTGTCCATTGGGATTTTCGGGCGTAGGCACAGGATTCGGCGTTGCGGCGCCTGTTTTCATCTTCGCAAGATTAAGGATATTATCAATAATCTTTTTATCTTCCCATCCGAGACGCTTTCCGAGTTCGATCAATTTGTCGATGGCAGCCTCAGGCACACTCTTCGACAAAGCATATGCTTTTGCAGCAGGAATCGTTTTAATATCGCCGGGCATTCCGGGCACATCTTTAGGAATCTCAGGAGTCTCAGGAGTCTGGGGCTTATCGGGCGTGGGAGTCTGAGGTACGCTAGGAGCAGCTTCGCCCTGAATTTTGAAGGTTCGCAGCAAGGCCTTGGCCTGCGGCGACGAAAAGCCGGACTTAAGAAGCTTGCTATGGTTATTCAGCCCAAGCATAACATCGCGCGGTTCGAGTTCGAAAA
>CAYSUZ010000033.1:0-583 GCA_964434335.1 uncultured Planctomycetota bacterium
CGAGCATGGGTATCTTGGCAGCGGCGGCGTAATAACGATTGTCCTGCTCGTTTTGCGAGGAATGCATGCCGGGGTCATCGGCGGTTACGATGACGATGCCACCTTTGGTGCCGGTGTAGGAGAGGGTAAAGAGCGGGTCGGCAGCGACATTAAGGCCAACGTGCTTCATGGCGACGATGGTGCGCCCGCCAGCGAATGCGGCGCCGGTGGCAACTTCGAGAGCGACTTTTTCGTTCGGTGCCCACTCGGAGAAAATCTCGTCGTACTGGGAAATCGTTTCGAGTATCTCGGTGCTGGGGGTGCCGGGATAGGCCGAGGCGAATACACAGCCTGCCTCAAAGGCGCCGCGTGCGATCGCCTGGTTTCCTGACAGCAACTTTTTCATGCTTGCCTCTCTTTTTGGGAAAAATTATCACCCGCCCCTGAGGAAGCGTGGAGCGGGTTGAGTATAAGGCGGCTATTATACGGAGCGCTTGTGTTTTTTCAATCCTTTTCGGCGGGCAGTGCCCGCAGCCGAGTCCGGAGAAAGCGTATATTACAATACGCGCTTCGCTGCGAACTGCGTTCGGAGCGCTCGCTTCCA
>CAYSUZ010000033.1:683-8534 GCA_964434335.1 uncultured Planctomycetota bacterium
CAGACTGCCAATTTGGGCGGGCTTATTGCGCAGTTGACGCTCTCGCAATGGGCAGTGCCCGCAGCCGAGTCCGGAGAAAGCGCATATTGCAATACACGCTTCGCTGCGAACTGCGTTCGGGGCGCTCGCTTCCACAGACTGCCAATTTGGGCGGGCTTATTGCGCAGTTGACGCTCTCGCAATGGGCAGGGGGCCATATATTCTTCCCAATGCCAGATTGTCAAAAATCCAGCACACAAAAATCAATCCCTATTCGGACTCTGCCAATCAGTTTTTGCCTCTTGTGGATTGCATATCCTCGATGCGCTTGAGATAGCCCTTTGCGGCGGAGACGCAGAAACTGAAACGCCTGTATTCCGAAAAATCCTTCGCGGCCAGAAACCTCGTGGCGAGGTCTTTGCCATAACCCGCTCTTGCATAAGCCCACACCATCCAAATCGTCGGCCACTGTTGCGGCTTTTCGAAATCGCACTTGTTGAGCATCGCGACCCACTCATCCATCAGTGATGTCTCACCGGCATCAAGGTAGTACATGATAATCCTGCACATGGTGTCCGAGGTGGGTTTTGTAATCAATTTCGCGGTCTTGTACGCCTCGTCAAAGCGCCCCATCCGCGCCCAAGTCTCGGCTATCGCCGCAGACGCGCGATTCTTCAGGCTCTCATGCTGGCTCCCCAAACGCACAATTTGCTCCGCGTATTTCGCAGCCTCTTCGGGAAATCCCGCTGTAAGTGTGAATATGACAGCAATAAAGGGATCCGTGGGGTAGGATTGCTTCTTGTCAAATACACTTATGCCCTCCTGCAAAGTTTCGAGCGCCGCTTCCCTGTTGTCGGCTTCGGCCTGCACCACCGCTATCTCGCAAAACGCCTGCAGCGCTCTCGTACAATCCAACCTCTCCAGACTCCGAACGCTCTCAATGGCCTTGTCGAGAAATTTGGCCGCGCGCTTTTTGTCGCCCAACTCCAGGTAACCCCGGGCAAACTGGACCATAACGGGATAGCGAAAGACTTCAAGTTTGACGTTCCCCATGGTCTTCTGCGCCGCGGAAAACTTGCCCGCTCTAATCTCGGCGGCAGCTATGGCCGCATACTTACTGTCCTTGTAAACACCTGGATTGTTGACCTTGCGCAATATGTCTTTGGCACGGGCGAAAGTTTTTTTGGCCGCCTCCTTTTTGTCGGCCCCGGTTTCAAGCGCGGCTATGTTCGCGAGAACCGTGACCGTCGTCGTCGGGTAGCGCTCAACCATTATCTCCGCCGTCTTTTTGGCCTCTTCGAACAAACCCTGCGAGGCCTCGGCCATGGCTATCAAAGTGCAAAAATAGGGCTGCTCTGATTCGGACGCGGCCTTTTTTGCGGCGACCCAATCTCCCCTCTCGATATCGTAATTGAGCAGCGCCCTATACGCAGAATTGTTAGATTTTTCGGCCATCCGCGCAGTCCGACCGGCAAAATCGCGCAGTCCTATCCTAATCGCGGAAGTGGTTATATTACAAAATGCCGCGTCCTTGCTTGGAGGGATGACCTTTTCAGCAGCCATCTTCACGGCACGTTCGAGGGTTTTCAGCGCTGCCTCTTTTTTGCCAACCCCCGCCTGTATCTCCGCCACCTCGCACAGAGAATTCACCTTGTAATATGCGGATTGATCCGATTGCATGACTTTTGGCAGGAGCTCCTCGACCCTTTCGCCCCACACCTTCGCCTTGGCCATGCACTTGACCTCGGCGGGCGAGGGGGGGGCTTTTGGTAAATCGGGGCACGGCTGATTTGCATCATCGACTTCGATATCCTTGCTGGGCGGCGTGTTGTTATCGCCGATGGATGATCTCGCGCAACCCTCGCAGATGGTCAACAGAATCGCCAGTACCGTCAAGAATGCACAGATTTTTTTCATGATATTCGCTCCCTCAAAAAAACACCGGAATTGCTTCAGTAGTTCCATATATTATTACCACGCAAAATCCCATCGGGGATTTATGGAAAACATCTCCTCCCGCTAAATTATAACAACAAAAACACAAAATGGTTCACAAATAGTTTGGGATTGGCAATGCCGCGCCGGTGGCGACTTCGAGGGCGACTTTTTCGCTCGGTGCCCACTCGGAGAAAATCTCGTCGTTTTGACACGAACACCCTCTTTTGCTATCGCCAAAAAAACGCAGGCTTGGGCAAAAATGGCGGAATATATCCATAATTATTTGATGGCAGCGCCGCGAAGAGGCGGGGTTCTGTCAAATACAATAAACATAACCAATCACAAGGCTTATGATTTGTTGCGGGATTGTAACAATATTTGGCACCAAATATGGGCATTATTAATAAATGGGGAATCTTTTTCCGATTTTGAATTTTTTTTCCGATTTTTATGCATACTTTTTGGCTTCTCATGTGTCTAGTATATTGTCGAAGGAAAAGACAACAGACAATACCAACTTTGACCCGTAGCTAGGGCTCCTGTCGTTCCGCTCTCGAAAGAGAGTTTTGATAGGAGCCTTTTTTTATGCCTCCATTTTCGGACAAGCGATTTAATGCGTGTTGGATTCAAAAATCCCTCCCCCCATACTTGTATATCCGTCGCAGGCGCGTTAGGATATTTCCTCCGGCGCATTATTTATGAAAGCGAAACATGAAGTCCAAAAAAACAGCGTTTCTCGATATTAACACACAGCACGACTTCGCCGCTCTTGACGAAATGGCCCGCGCCGGGGTACGATTTGTTACCGTTGCCGGAATCATGACCGAACTAAGTTAGACCGTTACGGATACGAAAATGAAAATCGCAATCGCTCAGATCAACACGCGCGTCGGCGACATCGAAGCTAACTTCGCCAAAATCGCCGACTTCGCCGCCCGTGCCGAAAAAGCCGGAGCCGAACTCGTGGTCTTCCCCGAACTCGCGCTCAACGGCTTTCCGCCGATGGACCTCGTCGAGAAAAAAGCCTTCGTCGATGCTGGGCTCGCCAAACTACCCGCCATCGCCGCACTCAGCGCCAAAATCGCCATCGCCTGCGGCTACGTTGACGAAAATTTGCAGGGCCGACCCGCACGCAACAGTGTCGTCGTCTGCGACAAGGGTCGCATCATCGCGCGCGTCCAAAAATCGCTCCTGCCGACTTACGACGTTTTCGACGAGGAGCGCTACTTCGCCCCGTCCAAGCCCGAAGACATCGCGCCGGTCGTCGTGCGCGGCGTGCCAATCGGTTTTTCCATCTGCGAAGATATCTGGGACGACAAACTTCACGGCCACGCCCGCTACGACTTCGATCCGGTCGAGCTGCTCGTAAAACGCGGCGCGCGCCTGCTCATCAACCTACCCGCTTCGCCGTACCACCTCGGCAAGCGCCCGACGAAATACGAAATGTTCGGCGCAGTCGCCTCACGCCACGGCCTGCCACTGATCGCGGTCAATCTCGTCGGCGGCAACACCGAACTCGTCTTCGACGGCGGGAGCGCAGCCTTTAGCGCCTCCGGTGAAATCGTCGCGTGCGCAAAATGCTTCGGCGAAGACCTCATCGTCTTCGACACCGAGGCCGCCGCCGGGCCGATGCGCGACTGGCCCGAATCTGACGAGCAAAACCTCGAAGAAGCGCTGGTGCTGGGCCTGCGCGACTACATCCACAAGAGCGGCTTTCGCAAAACCGTCATAGGAATCAGCGGCGGAATCGACTCGGCAGTAACCGCCGCAATCGCCGTCCGCGCGCTCGGCCCCGAGAATGTTTTGGGGGTCACGATGCCGTCGCGCTTCAGTTCCGACGAAAGCCTCGCCGGGGCACAGGCGCTTGCGAAGGCACTAAACATCGAACTCAAGGATATCCCGATCGAGCCGATGTTCGCGGCTGCGCTCGACGCGCTCGCGCCACATTTCAAAGGCCGCGCGACCGACGCTACCGAAGAAAATCTCCAGGCTCGCATCCGCAGCAATATCCTCATGGCCATCTCGAACAAATTCGGCCACATAGTTCTCGCCACCGGCAACAAGTCCGAACTGGCGATGGGCTACTGCACGCTCTACGGCGATATGTCGGGCGGGCTGGCGGTCATCGGCGATGTGCCTAAGACGATGGTGTACCGACTGGCGCGCCACCTCAACCGCGACGGCGAGATCGTGCCCGAACGCACAATCGATCGCGCGCCGACGGCGGAGCTGCGCCACGACCAGACAGATCAGGATTCGCTGCCGCCTTACGAAACTCTCGATGCGATCCTCGATGCCTATATCATTGATTACTGTGAGTGCGACGAGATCGTGGCGATGGGCTACGACGCACCGACGGTCGCACGGGTGCTGCGCACGGTAGACCTCAACGAATACAAGCGCAAACAGGCCGCGCCATGCCTCAAGGTAACAAGCAAGGCGTTTGGCAGCGGCCGCCGCACACCAATCGTCCAGGGCTGGCGTGCGAGCAAGGCCCGCCCAGAATAGAAAAGCAGCCACTCATTCCAAAAATCGCGCACTTTTTGCTGACAACGACAAAGAAGGCAAGTTGTGCAAAATTGTGAATTAGAAATTCCCTGCGTCCTCTTTGCTTAGCGGTTTATTGCTTGCGGGGGCGGCCTCTCGCCGATACAATATCGCCCATGATAGTCAAACTAGCGGAAAAAATCATACGCACCTACGCCGACCTCGTGGCCCGTCTCTGCGCCGCGCTGCATATCGGGCCAAACGCGCTAACCGTTTTCGGTACGCTGGCCAACCTATTGCCTGCGATTTTTTTCGCATGCGGCAAATTCACCGCCGGCGGCGTTACACTCATCGCGGTGGTGCTCTTCGACTCCATCGACGGCACGGTCGCGCGCATGACCGGCAAGACCAGCAAATTCGGTGCGTTGCTTGACTCGTGCATGGATCGCTATGCCGACGCGATCATCTATGCCGGACTGCTTCTCTACACCCTTCGCAACCCCGAAGACGCTGTGCAATTCGGCGCGCCTGCGCTTGTTATTTTCTCGGCACTAGTCGCGTCCTTCGGCGTAAGCTACACCCGCGCCCGCGCCGAGATGTTTTTGCCGCACCTCAAGGGCGGCTACTGGGGCCGCGTCGAGCGACTCATCATGCTCATCATCGGCACGTGTCTGTGGCAAGCCGGGCTGGGCCTGTGGGTGCTGGCGATCTTCCCGTACTTCACAATAGCCCACCGCCTGATGCTCGCGCGCAAAAGAATTGGCGTACTCGAAAAAACCGGCGACGTGGAACGCGCGCTCAAAGAAAATCTCAGTCTCGGCTGGCGAATATTTTTTCTCGACTTCAAACGTGGCAGCGTACCCTACGATATCGTGTGTGCGTTTTTTATCACCCTCTACGTATGGGTTCCGCGCGAGTGGGTCGAGGCTCTCAACGCCGCCGCGATGAAATGGATATAACGGCGAACTGATTTACCGCCCCGCGAAATCCCGCCCGGTGCGGGCGATAGCGGGCGACAACCACACGGATCAGAATATGGCAGACGACAAAAAAAACAAGACCTCCGGCATGACCTATCGCGACGCGGGTGTCGACATTGACGCCGCCGACGAATTTCTCGGCAAGATCAAGAGCATGGTTCGCAAGACGCTGACTCCGCGCGTCATCGACAAACCCGGCGGCTTCGCAGGTCTGTTCTCGCTGGACTTCGACCAAAAACTCTTCGCGCGCCGCTATCGCAAGCCCACGCTCGTAGCCTGCACCGACGGCGTCGGCACGAAACTCAAGGTCGCCTTCGCGATGAAAAAATTCGACACCATCGGCATCGATCTCGTCGCCATGTCGATCAACGATCTCATCGTCCAGGGCGCCGAACCGCTGTTCTTCCTCGACTACATCGCCACCGGCAAGGTCAGCAAGGCCGCGCTCGTCGAGGTGATGCGGGGCATAACCGACGGCTGTATTCAGGCCGGATGCGCATTGCTCGGCGGCGAAACCGCAGAGATGCCCGGCTTCTACGCCGACGACGAATTCGATCTCGCGGGTTTCGCAGTCGGCGTAACGTCACGCCACAAAATTATCGACGGCTCGCGCGTCAAACCCGGCGACGTCGTAATCGGCATCCACTCCTCAGGCCTGCACTCCAACGGATACTCGCTGGCCCGCAAGGTGCTGTTCGAAAAAGGTGGCTTCGGCTACGACCAAAAATTCGACGAGCTGGGCTGCTCCCTCGGCGAAGCCGTGCTGTGCCCGACGCTCATCTACACCAAGGTCATGGAGCGCATCTGGAGCGAGTACAAGGTCAAGCACGTCATCAAGGCCATCGCCCACATCACCGGCGGAGGGCTGGTCGACAACATCCCGCGCGTCGTGCCAAAAAATGTTGATATCGTGATCGATTCCGAGTCGTGGAAAGTGCCGCCGCTGTTCGAAATTATCCGGCGCACCGGCGAAATAGCGCCCGCCGAGATGTATCGCGTTTTCAACATGGGCATCGGCATGACGCTGGTCGTGCCGCCATATTACGCCGACGCAATCGTTCGCCGCATCGGTCAGGTGCGACAGGGCAGCTACCGATTCCGGGCCGACATCATCGGCGAAGTCGTCGAGGGCGCGGGCGTGGTGAAATTCAAAGATAGATCCGGCAAAGAAAAATGAAAATCGTATCCCTCGAAATCGGCAGCGAACATCGCGTAGGCATCGAACTCGAAGTCGGCGTGTTCGACTTCAGCGCCGCGTTTCAGGCCTACGAGCGCGAAGTAACCGGCCGCCAGTGGCGCATGATCCGCGACATCGAAACGCTGATCCGCCTCGCGCGCTTCGACGTCCAGTCTTTCGACAGCATACTCGAATGGGTTACGCTGGAAGGACGATTCGAGTCGTTTCTCGTCTCGCGCCCCAAGATCGCCGCACCGCTGCGACAACCTGGCAAGATAATCGCGATGGCCCGTAACTACGTTGACCACGCGCTCGAAACCGGCGCAGAGCCGCCCACCGAGCCGATCTTCTTCGTTAAATCATCCTCAACCATCATAGGCCCGGGCCGCGCAATCGAGATTCCTTCCGGCATTGGCCGCGTGGATCCTGAAGTAGAACTCGGCGTGATTATCGGCGAGAGCATCCGCAACTGCCCGCGCGAAAAGGCGCTCGACGCCGTCGTAGGCTACACGATCATCAACGACGTAACCGCGCGCGACTTGCAGAAATCGGCCAAGGCCGCAGGCCAGCCGTGGTACATGTCGAAAAACCTCGAGACGTTCTGCCCAATGGGGCCGTGCGTGATTTTGGCCGACGGGAGCATCGACCCTGATCTGCTCGACGTTTATCTTTACGTCAACGGGGAACTGCGCCAGCAGGAAAACACCGCCGCCATGATTTTTGACGTGGCGACGATCATCTCGCGCATCTCGTGCTACATGCGGCTCGAACCCGGCGACATCATCGCCACCGGCACGCCCGCCGGCATCGGCCCGATATTCCCCGGCGACCTGGTGAAGTGCCATATCCCCGAAATTGGCGAACTCGTCAGTCCCGTCAAACTCGCCAACTAGCGGAAACAATAACCGCAGAGCCGCAGAGAACGCAGAGGAGTGATTAATGTTTTTTACCACGAAAAACATGGTCGTGAGATTGATTGAAATAATCGTCGTGTTTTTGCTAGGCGGGGTCAGCGGATACTATGTACGCAAGTTGACAGATCGAAGAAGGGAAAAAGAACAAAAACGCAAAAAACAAAAGAGCTTCCTTAACACAAAAGCACAAATGCCAAATTTTATTGTAGAATTGAAATCGGATCTAAGTGATTCACCTGATGTGCGGGAATTTTTTGTGCTCCCCAAAGGCGTAACATTGGGGGGAAGTGAAATACCAAGGTTTATCTACCATTATGAAAAGAAGTCAGGCAACAACCTTGAAAACAAGATGCAAATTCTTGAAAACATGTTCTAT
>CAYSUZ010000034.1:0-8487 GCA_964434335.1 uncultured Planctomycetota bacterium
TTGGGGGATGACCGGTGCGGATGCGGTGGAGGCAGACACAATTCCGGCGGCGGCGATTTCGGCATCGACAGCGTTAATGCGCTCGACCGCGGCTATTCCAGCAGGACGATTGAGCCAGAGAGCGATGCGGGAGTCAAAGCTCATCTTCGATCCGGTGGAAAAATATTCCATGTGAAATTGGCCAATTTTCTTTGATCCGGCGATCACGGCAATAATATCCTTGCGACCATCACCGTCTATATCGGCCACAGTAATGCCCCTTAGATGTTCGCGGCGATCCTGGACAGGTATGGGCGGCAGCATGCGCCACACGCCTGTACCGTCGCCGAGGGCCACAATTATTCTATCGTCGGCAGCAGTAATGATGTCGATGTTTCCGTCGCCATCGATGTCGGCAAATTTCAAATCGAGAGTTGGGTCGGGCGGCAGGCCTGTGTTGGCGGCGCGCCAGACACCATGTCCGCTGCCCAGACATATCTGTACGCCGTGAGGCATGTTTTCATCGAGCGCCGAGCAGCACAGGCCAAGATCAACCTTACCGTCGCCGTTAACGTCGGCGGCCTCGGCACACGCGAAGGTTTCCCATGGAAGTCTGCCAAAGCTTAACCCGACAGATGCACGGCAAAACCGGCCCTTGCCGTCGCCAAACCAGATCGCGTCGAGATCATGCTGATCACCTACTGTGCCATCATGCATAATAACAAGATCAGCATTGCCATCGGTATTGAGGTCGGCGACGGAAAGCCCCATGCCGCTGTAGGTGATAAAATCCTTTTCGACATTAACAATGCTGGGGATTCCCCATTTTTGAAAACTGCCGTTGCCTAGTCCACGGTATATGCCTATCCCGGCCGCTATACGCCCGCGCTTGCCTATTGCATACAAAACGGCGATATCTGTTTTTTTGTCGCCATCGAAGTCGGCCAATGCGATGCTGCTGAAATTGTTATCCTTGAGGGATGGATCGATCTTGGGAGATATCCAGCCACGCTTGCCATCGGCAAGATGAACGACTACGCCGCTTTTGGAATAAAGGCCGACGATATCAATCTGCCCGTCGGCGTTGAGATCGGCTAGACGAGAATTAAAAAGGTATTCGTGTTCGGGGTGTTTTGGCGCGGAGAGTGTCCAGCCGCCTTGCGCGTCGGCCAGCCAGACCCTTACTCCCTGATATGTTGCAGCGGTAACGATATCAAGCAGGCCGTCGGCGTTGGTGTCAATATAGCGTACGGGTTCGATAAGATTTTGTTTTTTCATCGTCGCAAAAGGCCCGTCGGTACGACCAGAGACAACGAAGCCCGTTACAGAATCGAGTGCGGCAAGGGCCTGGCTGCGGGTTTTAAGCGCGGCGAGTAGTGCGCGGTCAGCGGCCAGTGCTTTTTTTAGTTCGGCAATTCGTTTGGCATCGGGTGCTTTTGCGGCGAGAGTTTTTTTTAGTTCGCGCAATCTTTCGGCGGCGGTTTCGGTCGGGACGCGGAAGGCGGCGAGAGTTTTGTTAAGCGCAGCAGAGTAGCCGGTGAGGTTGCGCGCAATGATTTTTTCGCGGGCTTCTATGGAAAGGCGCATGATGGGTTTAGATCTTGGAGGATTTTTGCTGGCGCGTGCGGGGAGTTCATCGACTAGCAACAAAAACAGGCATATAAGCGCCGAGAAAAACACGAGTCGCAGAAGTGCGACATACGGCAAGCCCTTCGGCGTTTGGGTTCTCTGGTTCATCTTTTCGCTCCGTATTTTTTCCGACGCCACAACCAGGTTAAGCATTCGCAAACCAGATGATTCTACTTTGCACTACTTGCTTTGCCCAGGACCATCATCGTATTGCGGTATACAATGCAAAATTTTCCATCGACAACGCACACATCCATATATGCCCTGCGATCTAACCGCCTTATGTAGCCGCATATCTCTTTGCCAGTAGCGGCGTCAATAACTGATGCCAAAAAGACTGTCTCCGTTTTTTTTGGTGCATTGGGATTGGGGGGGGTAGCCGGAATGGGTCTGGTGAGATGTCCCGCTATAACAATATAGCGACCGGCAGGTTTGGATATTTGTTCATAGTTATATTGTTCTTTGGATTGTATTTTGGTGTAGATCAAATTGCGCGTTTCGATGTTATAAAGGGCGCAGCTTCTATCGGCACCTTTGGCCTTGGAAAAGAGAATAGTTTTTTCGTAAAAGGCCATACCGGAAAGCTTGGCTTTTAAGTTGATGTTGGGTACAGCCTCGAAACGCATCCCGTCGACCAGATGACATGACGAGGAAAAACCCTCGGTGGGGCTTGGCATGCTGAACACCATGATGTATTGCTCAGAACGGCGAATTTTGGGTGAGGGGCGAGAGAGGCTTGGGGCAATTGACATTTCTCTGGCATTGAGAAGATCTACGGCAGCTAAAATGTGACGGTGGTTGGGAAATACGACAAGTCTGTCAGCGGTCACGGTTATAGGTTGCTGCGGTACCTTGCGATACAAATTGGGGGATTCCGGGAATAATGTAAACCGATATCGCAGCGTTCCGGAAAGGATATCGCGTGCTAAACATTTGTCGCCATGCTGAATCAGATACAGTCCACCGGCAATCGCGAAGCGCATGAATCCTTCCTTGTCAATTTTTAGTCGCGCGACCTCGCGGCCATCTTTGAGATCGAGAGTAACGATGGCACCGATGCTGCCAGAGGAATTGAAATAAGAAAACAATCCGTTTGCACGGAACGAGCCAGCATTGGCCTGGAGCGGATCGGGCAGTGGAGACCTGGTGTTAGGTCGCTTAGCCAGCCCCTTGCTCTCCCAGAGGATCTTTCCATCATTGAGATTAATGCAACGCAAGTTAAGGCTGGGGTAGCTTGAAACGACAACCAGCCTGTCCCTGCCCATGTACCAGAAGTTCGAAAGATGGGGAGTAAAGCTCGCGGGAATCGGCTCGGCAATGATCTCGGAGATTTTGCGAACCTTGCCTCTCAGTGTTTCCATTCGCACCTTGTCGCCATCTTTAATGGCATCAAGAGCGCGCCGGAACATAGCGACGGAACTCATCTTCATACCATTAATCGCCACAATAATGTCATTAACCCTTAGCCCGGCTTTAGCAGCGTTAGCGCCGTGAAAAACTGTTTTGATGATCATCCGTTTGGTTTTAGGATCGATACTTATAGAAAGTCCTAGCCACTGGCGGCTGGGATGACTGGCCCAGAGGCGTTTGCCAGTTTTGAGGCTGACGCACTCAAAAACCGAACCACGGCGCAGCAGAATTTTATCGTGCATGATCTCCGGACGTAGACCCTGTGGGCTGAGAAATTGGAGCCGCGCCTGCTGAGAGGAATTTTTGGTGTAATACTTGTCCTCAAAAAGCAGACTCGCGTCTTTGGGCAGCGGTGCCTGCGTGCCATCGTTGGCAACGAGGTATGCTATCCGGGCGAGGCGTTTTTTTGCATAGGCAACGACTGCGACGGGAGCAAGGTCGCCAGGAAGCTGAGTCTCAGGCGGCAGAGAGGCGAGTCGTTGAAGCGTTTCGGTTTCTAGTTCTCGATCTCCGGCGTCTTGGGCGAGTTGTTGCAGGCGCATCAGCCACGGCGCGATCTGTGGTTTGTCGGCACATCTAGCAAGAGCGACGCGCAGGGCTGCGGCCTCGAAGCCAGAGCCAACGCCGCCATTTTTAGGATTGGTCAGCCATGCAATCGTTTTGAAGTTGGTGATGCTGTTGGGATAGAGTTTGTAGACGTCGAGCATTTTGTCACGCGCGGAGGCCTGCAACGCGGCAGCGAAGTGCGTTTGCGCTTCGGATTCGGCGAGCGCGTAGGCTGCGCGTCCGTGCTCGCGCAAAATCGCCGCGATACGGTTGGCGGCGTAGTTGGCGGCGGACTGTTCGAAGTGCTTGCCAAACCGCATCATCTCTTCGGGATAGTTTCGAATAATACCTTGAAAACTGGCCACGGCCTGCGGCAGGCCTGCGAGACCGAGCGCAAGCTGTTTGTCGGCAAGCGCGCAAATAGTTTGTACTTTGCGATCACGGACGACGGCGTGCTGCACGGCAAGTTTGGCCATCTCGACGGCCTTGCGAGGATCGGTTTGGCTATCGGCAAGCGAGGAGTAGCACTTGCTTTTGACAAACGTGATCGCCTCGCGCATCGGGTGTCCGGCGTATCGGCGCTGTGGGTCGGTTTTTTTGAAAGCGACATCAAGATCCTTCAACGCGACGTCGGCGCGCCCGGAAGCCAGCAAACCGGAAGCACGGCGCAACAACAGCAACGGGTCGTCGGGCTTTTGTTTTAGCTTCTCGGTCATGCTCTGGGCAATTGCGGGCATGGAAAACGCGGCAACTTCTTCGGAGTTGGACACGAAAAAACCGTCGTCGGTAATTAGCAAATTGCCGGGCAACAGGTCGTGCTCTTTCCAATCGAAACTTTTTTCGAGTTTTTTTGTGGCGCGGTCAAAGCGGTATAATGATTGGGAGGTAGAGATATAGAGCGCATCACTAGCGAGCGCGGGGCGGCCGCAAACACTATTAAGATGATATGGGCTGGGATTTTTTTTGTCGGTAACTTTGTATTTGTATTCGTTTTCGAAAATAGTCTTGCCGGTAATGATGTCGATTTCCCTGACACCGGGGCCAACGACGAAGAGTTTGTTGCCGTCGATTCCGGCAAGATGGGCGATGCGGGAATCTGTTTTGGACCAAAGCAATTGCCCGTCGTCAATACGCAAGCACATAACCCGGAAGGAATCGCAGGGTTTTACGATAACACGGTCGCCAACAATCATAGGAGGATTGGCGACATTTGCAGGAGCATCGTACATGCGGTGATATTGACCGCCGGTACGATGGTTGGTGAAGTCGGAGTTGTATCTGATACCCCAGGCAATCCGGCCCGTATCTAGGTTCACCGAGGTTATAGTCGAAGCAGCAGATTGTACGATAGCAATATTGCCCGATGTAGCAATGATATTCGCGGCCTCGCGATGGCCATAGTAGCGGATCCCGCTCAAAGGGGTGTGCGCCAGAGCAGTGCGCCACCTGAGCGCGCCGGTCTTGGCGTCGGCACAGACTAAATAGTATTGTATATGAAGGGATTCGACGCGACGTGCCTGGAATACGACAGAATCGCGGTATGGAACCGGCGCACCGCACGCAAGATAATTATCATCCAGGCCGGTATCCTTGACAAGATTCCATATCTCTTTTCCCGTACTGGCATCAATGGCAAGCATTTTGCGCAAGGAGAGAGTTAATAAACCATACTGGCGAATACCCGAGGAGGCAATGGTGTAGAGTATCCCGTCATGTAAGGTGGCCGCGTCTATTTTGTCCTGCTTTGATCGGAAGGGATCTCGCTTGATATCGACATTGCCGGGCTGCTTTTTGAAAACATTACGGCCAATGAATCCGTCCAAAGCAACTAGGCCGTAACCAGTGCTGGAGTAAAGACAGCCTTCGCTATAAATAGGCACGGGTGCAACGAGGGGATTGGTGAAGAAATTAAACGCCTTTCCTTCGCGCACGTAGAAGGCCTGGGATTTGTAGTTGATTTGATGGTGCCACATTTTGGCGCCGATCTTGCCGACGTTGCCAGGAAAAGCACGGCTGCGAGCAGCATCGCCGCCCATCGCCGACCAATCGTGCAGGGCTTCGGAGGCAGGCCGCACAACGTCTTTAGAGAGTGAGGCAATGTGAGCGCCAAGTGTCATCGGTATGCCGTCAAGCTTTACCTTTGCGCCAAGGGCCGCAGTATCGGCCTTTGCGAGGGCCTCAACTTCATCCAGCCCATTGCGACTGCCGCTGGTGGCGTAGCAATAAGCCGCACCGGCAAGCGCGGTGGCGTATTCTTGTGGCGCATATGGAGGCCAAGCCTTTATTGTCTCAGCAAGGTCGAGATATTGGCGGGCCGCAGTTATGAAATCGCCTTTTTCGGCAGCAATGCTGGCAACTGCGGCGGTGGCCTTCTGGCCGCTTTTGGTAAAGGGCCAGAGCTGCGCAACTTTTTCTATCACCGAAGAATCACGAGTCTTGCAGGCAGCGTCGAAAGCGGAAGAGGCAGAGCGCTCGAATTCCGCACGATAAAAAGCGACCTCGGTAGAGTCCATCTTGAGCAGTCGCGCACGGATAAGCGCGCCATAGGGCTGGTTGTAAATCAGACCGGGAGTGTTCACACTCCTGACGATTGCTAACCCATTAGATTTCTGATCAAAGACAGCAACAAGAGCTTGCTGGTAGTACATAATGGCGGGCCGCCATTCGCCTTCGCGCGCGAGGTTATCGGCGAGAGCAATAAGTTGGTTTATCTCGTTGTTTTTTTCGTAGATCGCTTCGTTGATATAATTCGGGTCATCGTCGCTGGTTTGGGTGAGGATTGGAACAGCGCTCGTAGAACCAGACGGATTTTGCGCGGGAGAGGAAATTCGCTGCGAAGCCGAGACCGCCGACAAAAACACAACGCCACACAGAAGCAGCAAAACAAATACTGACTTGCCAAACATACGCTATCCTTCCTCGTGATAAAATCATATTACGCTGTACTTAGATGATACCACAATATACGGTCATTTCTAGTTACCGTTAGGCGGATAGATACGTCCTGCAAAAAAAAACGCCACTCATTACGGAGAAGCGTTCCTTGTAATTTTTCTCTGCATTTTCTGCGGTTATCTGTTTTAGCTTGCCTGCCCTATCGTAAAGGCGTCGATGTTGAAGGCAACAAATTTCTCTTTCACGCGCTCTGCAATCGCTTCGTGCCAGATTTTCTCGGGGATATCCATGTGTTTGGAAAGCAGACCGAGCATGGCAATGTTGATCGTGCGCGGGTTTGTAAGTTTGCCGAGCAGATCGTCGGGCACCGATATCATCACGCCATCGGGCGCGAGGTAGTGTTTTACGCGCTCGATCTCGTCGTTGGCAAGTGCCAAAATCATGTCAGCACGCCCTTCCTCGACCAACGGCGAGGCGATGCTATCGCCCATGACTACGTGAGTCGTTACGCTGCCGCCGCGCTGGGCCATGCCGTGAACTTCGCTTTTTTTTACATCGCCGCCGAGTTTTACGGCAGCCGTCGCCAACACATTTGAGCACAGGATAACGCCCTGGCCTCCGACTCCGACGATGAGTATTCTAACGGTCTTCATATGTTTTGCTCCGATTGTTGGTTTCGCATGAGTCGGGTTATTTTTTTACGGTCGTAATCGCGCCAAACTTGCAGACCTGGGCACAGATAGTGCAGCCACTGCAAAGCAGCGGGTCGATGCTGGGTGCCTGATCCTTGCCGTGCGAGATTATCGCCGGACAGCCGAGTCCCAGACACGCACCGCATTTTTTGCATTTTTCCGGGTCGATGACGTGTACTGGCCCCCATTCGCCACGGATCTCGAGGCAGCACGGCCTGTTGGTCATAACGACGGAGACGCCGTCTTCGGCCATAGCCTTTTCGATAACGGCTTTGGACGCGTCGAGGTCGTAAGGGTCGGTCTTGTAGATCGAGGTTACGCCGCAGGCGCGAACCATCGCCTCGATGTCGAGGGCGTGGGTCTGTTCGTTTTTTATCGTGCGGCCCGTCGCAGGGTGCTGCTGGCCGCCGGTCATAGCGGTGGTGCTGTTGTCGAGTATAAACACCGTAGTGTTGGCTCGATTATAAACGGCGTCGATGAGCGAGGTGATGCCTGAGTGTATGAAGGTCGAGTCGCCGATCACCGCGACGGTTTTTTGCGTCTCGCCATCGGAGACGATGTGCGAAGCGCCTGCCGCGTGGCAGATCGATGCGCCCATGTCGACACAGGTGTGGATAGCGTTGAGTGGGGGCGCGACGCCGAGTGTGTAGCAGCCGATGTCGCCGGTAACGGTGGCGTCTTTTTTGTGGAGCAGATAGAAAATGCCGCGGTGCGGGCAACCGGCGCACATCACCGGGGGCCGGGCCTTGGATTTCGCGGATGGCTGCGGTACGGGCGTGCCTTCGATAAAGAGGCGCACGCGCGCGGGGCTGAGTTCGCCGCAGATCATCTCGGCGGGCTTGCCGACGACGTCGATGCCTAACGCACGGACGTGATTTTCGATGATGGGTTCGAGTTCCTCGACGACGTAAAGTTTCTCAACGCTGTCGGCGAATGCGCGGATTAGTTTTTCGGGCAGCGGCCATGCGATGCCGATCTTCAAGATGCTGGCGTCGGGCATAACGTCGCGTACGTACTGGTAGGCGATGCCCGAGGCGATGACGCCGAGTTTGCTTTTGCCCTTTTCAACGCGGTTGAACTCGTCGCCTTCGGCCAGCGCGCGTAGTTTATTGGTGCGCTCTTCGACGAAGATGTGGCGCACGCGCGCGTGAGCGGGCAACATGGCGTATTTTTGCGGATTGCGGTCGATTTTGTATTCGCGCTCAAGCTCGACACGATCGTTGATCTCGACAAGCGTCTCGGAGTGCGCAACGCGCGTGGTTATGCGCAGCAACACGGGCGTGTCATATTTTTCGCTGATCTCGAAGGCCTTGATCGTGAAGTCTTTGGCTTCTTG
>CAYSUZ010000035.1:0-8390 GCA_964434335.1 uncultured Planctomycetota bacterium
TCTGGGGCTGTGCCATCGACCGCCGCTTATGACTATCGAGCGCGGCATCGAACTCAGCCAGCCGTTTTGGGTTTGCGATCCCGGCAGGGCCATGCGGGAACTGGGGTTCTGCCCGCGATACGACATCGAAACCGGCTTTCGCGAGACCGTGAAGTGGTATCGCGAAAACGGCTGGTTGTAAATTTACAACACTTGGAGAAATCATGAAGAAATCGCTCGGAGCAAAAATGTTGGTCTATCCCGCGCCCGCCTGGCTCGTCGGGACTTACGATGCAAACGACAAGCCCAACGTGATGCTTGCTGCGTGCGGCGGGGCCTGCTGTGCGCAGCCGCCGTGCATTACGGTTGCGCTGCGACCTGCGACACATTCCTACGCCGCCATCGTTGCGCGCAAGGCTTTTACCATTAGCGTGCCGTCGGCGAAATTCGTCGCGCAGGCCGACTATCTTGGTCGTGCTTCGGGCCGCAACGAAGATAAATTTGCTGTTGCCGGACTCACGCCTGTCCGCAGCGAGATCGTCGATGCGCCTTATGTTGGCGAGTTTCCTATAATTATGGAGTGTCGCCTCATACACACTCTCGAAGTCGGCGCGCACACGCTGTTTGTCGGCGAGATTGTTGATGTGAAAGCCGAAGACGCAGTTTTGGACGAGAGCGGCTCGCCCGACGTAACAAAAATCGCGCCGATGGTTTACGATATAGGCACGAGAAAATATCACGGCATCGGTGATGCTGTCGGCAATCGCGGTGAGGTGAGTGCGAAGGTAGGAAAATGATTCGCGCTCAGTTGTGATCCAGCGAGCGGTACTGTGCGGCTTCGTTTAGGTCGTCGGCGACGATGTTTTCGCGCCCGGCGAGATCGGCGATTGTGCGCGCGACTTTGAGGATGCGTGTGTAGGCGCGTGCCGAGAGGTTTAGCGCCTCGACGATTTGCTTTAGCAGCAGCGTGGACGCCTCGTCGAGTTCGCAGTATTTTTTTATCTGCTTGCTGCTCATCTGCGCGTTGCAGTTGGCCTTCGATCGTGCGAAACGTTTCTGCTGGATCGTGCGCGCGCGCGTAACGTTTTCGCGGGTAACGGCGGAAGGCTCGCCGGTAGGCTTGCCTTGAAGTTCGTTGAACTGTATCGGCGGCACGTTTAGGTGGATGTCGATGCGATCAAGCAGCGGCCCGGAAATCCGGCTCATGTAGCGCTCGATTTGCATCGGCGAGCAGCTGCACTTGCGGCGCGGATCGGTGTAGTAACCGCACGGACACGGATTCATCGCGGCGATGAACATCACGCTGCACGGATATGTCGCACGGCCCTGCACGCGGCTTATTGTCACCTCGCCGTTTTCTATCGGCTGGCGCAGCGACTCCAGCGTACGCCGATCGAATTCCGGCAACTCATCCAGAAACAGCACTCCGTTGTGCGCCAAGCTAATCTCGCCGGGAATTGGGTTTGTGCCGCCACCGGTCATCCCTGCGCACGAGGTTGTGTGGTGCGGCGCGCGGAAGGGTCGCGTCGAGAGCAGTGCTTTGCCGTCGCGCAGCATTCCCGCCACACTAAAAATTTTGGTTGTATCCAGCGCTTCGTCGCGCGTCATCTGTGGCAGTATTGTCGGCAGTCGCCGCGCCAGCATTGTCTTGCCCGCGCCTGGCGGCCCGATCATTATCGCGTTGTGACCACCCGCGCAAGCCACGGCCAGCCCGCGTTTGACGTGTTCCTGCCCGCGCACGTCGGCGAAATCTTCTTCGTAATCTCCGACCGCATCGCGTGCTTCTTCAAAACTGAAATGAAACGGCTCAATGATGCGGCGGCCCGTGATGAATTCCTGCGCTGCCGTCAGCGACTCGACGGGAAAGACCTCAACGCCCTCGACCACTGCGGCTTCGCGTGCGTTGGCCAGCGGCACGATCAGGCTGCGAATGCCCGTCTCGCGGCACATCAACGCTATCGGCAGGCAGCCTGCAACAGGTCTAACTGTGCCGTCGAGTGCAAGTTCACCGACTATTGCGAAATCGGCCAGTCGCCCTGCGGGCATCTGATCGGAAGCGGCCATGATCCCCAGCGCCATCGGCAGGTCGAACGAGGGGCCTTCTTTGCGAGTGTGGGCGGGGGCGAGATTTATGATCTGGCGGCGTTGCGCGACGTGGAAGCCGGTATTGCGCAGGGCCGCGTGGACGCGCTCCTTGCTTTCCTTGACTGCGGCGTCGGGCAGGCCCACTATTGTCGTGTGCGGGTTGCCGCGCTGTAGATGCACTTCGATCTCGACCGGATAGGCCTCGATTCCGTTAAGCGCCGCGCTGTTTACCTTTGCCAGCATTTTGTCCTCTGGATTTAATTTTCCTGTGTGTCGTTTTCTGGCTTCTGGATGAATTTGATGGAAGCTGTGATATTGTTGACAATTTGCATGTCATGCAAGGTAAAGGAATCTTTGTTGTTTTCCTTCTTAATCTCTATGATCATGCTTTCCTGATTATACCATCTTCCATCAAAAGATGTTCTGCGTTTGATACAAGACAGATTGCCTGTTGTATATACATAGTACGCGCCGTCCGATTTGTCCCAATCGAAAAGGATCGACTTGTGGTACAAACTTTTTATGAACTCCACGTTTTCCCCGGCTGAATTGAAGAACGAAAAATCCTTTTTGGAAACTAGCGCACTCGAGTGCACTGAGTTCAGTGTGTGAATATACATGCCTGCAAATCTATATCCGCGACGCGATATTTTTGTCAGCAAAAAACTACATGGGTTTCCGTTTTCGCCTATGAATTTCACGCGCAAGTATTTGTCGTCCTGAACCGGATCGACGGAGGCGGTAGCGGGAATTCTGAAGGTGTAAAACGTTTTCAATCCATGTTTTCCCTGATCGCAGGCATTGTCATCTATTTCAAATGCGACTTCTCTGGTTTGCAGCGTGCCCCAATTTTCTTTGATATCAATGACATTGGTAATGCGTGTTTCAAAGAATGGCGCTGAAAATCTGCTTTCGATGTATAAGTAAGGGACTATTCTTTGCCAGCCGAAGAGGATGGCGAGTTGGGATAAGATTATGGCTGCGATAAGGAATTTCTTTCGCAGCAGTGTAGCCCTGATGTTCTTTTTCCACAGGGCAAACAACACAAACGCCAACAAGACTATGCCCAATATGATCCCGTAGTTGTTGAGAGGTGCCCGGTTTAGCGCGTGCAGCATCTTGGGCAGAATCGCATTGCTGATGCGAGAATCATAAACGAGCATCATCGTCAATATTGATAGGCTGCCGATAAATGCCCACACGAATTTACGGGATGAATCCTTGATCCATGCTACGCCTGCTAATATGAAGGCAATGTCCGGGAAAAACGTGGCCAGCGGCAATGGAAGTTTAAATATCCACGCTTCCCACTTTGGCTCGGTATAGCCACAACATGGCTTGGGAAACAAGTAATCGTGCAAGCATTGAAACGTCCCCCACAACAGGAAAGCCCCGAATGCAAGCAAGACGATTCCCACTAGTATCCTGAATATTGACCGTTTTCCCATTTTAGTGCCACTCCTTTATCAATACGATTTTGCGAATACGGCGAGATGCTTGCCGGGCTTGCCGCAGATGACACAGGGGCCGTGCTTGTCGGGCTGGTCGAACGGCAGCACGCGGATCGTTGCCATCGTGTCTGTCTTGGCCTGATTTTCGCACGCGGCCTCGCCGCACCACGATGCGCGGACAAAACCACCGTCGCCGTTCATGATTTTCTTGAACTCTGCGTAGTCTTCGACATCGAAGGTGTTGTCGGTTAGGAATTTCTTAGAACGCTCCAGCAGGTTTTCCTGTATCTCGACGAGCAGCTCTTCGATGAATGTCTCGATGCCTTCCAGCGAGACGGCCTTCTTTTCGAGCGTGTCGCGGCGCTGGACGATGACGGTGTTGCCGTCAACTTCGCGCGGGCCGATCTCGATGCGTATGGGCACGCCCTTCTGTTCCCACTCGTTGAACTTCCAGCCGGGGCTGTATTGTTCGCGGTCGTCGAGCAGCGTCGTGCTGGCAGGCAGCGCGTTGCGCAGGTTTTCGCAGACGGTCATCAGGCGTGTAACGTCGGCGTCTTTTTTGACGATGGGGACGATGACGACTCTGATTGGCGCGATTTGCGGCGGCAGCACGAGGCCGTTGTCGTCGCTGTGCGACATGATTACGGCGCCGATTAGTCTCGTAGTCACACCCCATGAGGTCTGCCATGCATAGGCCATCTCGCCGTCCTTGTTCTGGAATTTTATATCGAAGGCTTTGGAGAAATTTTCGCCGAGCAGGTGCGAGGTTCCGGCCTGCAAGGCTTTCCGGTCCTGCATCATTGCTTCGATGGGATAGGTGTTGACTGCGCCAGCAAATTTTTCCGATTCGCTCTTCGTGCCCGTCAGCACGGGTATCGCTAGTTGCATCTCGGCGAACTCGCGATAAACTTCCAGCATCTGCAACGCCTCGGCCTGTGCTTCGTCGCGAGTGGCGTGGCAGGTGTGGCCTTCCTGCCAGAGGAATTCGGTTGTGCGCAGGAAAAGCCGCGGGCGTTTTTCCCAGCGAATTACGTTGGCCCACTGATTTATCATCATCGGCAAATCGCGCCACGACTGTATCCACTTAGAGAACATGTGGCAGATGATCGTTTCGCTGGTAGGCCGCAGCATCAGCGGCTCTTCGAGCTTTTTGCCGCCGCCGTGCGTGACCACCGCACACTCCGGCGCGAAGCCCTCGACGTGATCGGCTTCTTTGTTGAGAAAACTCTCCGGGATGAGCATCGGGAAGTAGGCGTTTTGCGCACCGGTTTCTTTGATGCGTGCGTCGAGGCGTTTTTGGATATTTTCCCATATTGCGTAACCATAGGGGCGTATGACCATGCAGCCCTTGACCGGCGCGTGCTCGGCCAGTTCGGCTTTTTGTACGATGTCGTTATACCAGCGTGAGTAATCTTCGGCTCGTGGTGTAATGCCTTTGGACATTGCGATCTCCTGTTTGTGCGTCAGTAAAATATGTCAACTTTTATAATACTATTTTTAAGGGTGCTACGGAATGTTATTTTTTCGCAAGGGCTTGGGCGAGTGTTTTGCGCGGGATTAATATTCCGCTGCATCTCGTGCCTTGTTTCGAGCGCCAGCAGTCCGGACAGGCCTTGACAAGCCGTGCATACAGCGCCGCATTTTGGGTAATTGCCTCGCTGAGAAAAATATAATCGACATTTGTGTCTTTGGCGATTTCGGCAATTTTGTGTTTGTCGAGCACCACGCCGACAATAGGGCGTTTGAGATAGAAATACAGCGGTTCTTTGTTGAAAACATCGGTTACGATTAGCCCCTTGCCGCTGCAACGCTTGTTGATCTCCAAGGCTATTTGTTTATTTTCGCTGTCGGACTCATGAGTCCAAAGGTGGTGGAGCATAAAGATCGAAAATGCAGTAATTGGCATCAAGACCACTATGGCCAATGCTGTGCGATGGGCGTGGCGCAGAGGAATGCAGTCGATAGACTTCTTAACGCACAGGCCAAAGGCCAGTGAGCCTGGAGCGAGCATATAGTAAGACCAGTAGGCGTGTACGTATGCGCCTTGCCTGAATATTAGAATATGCATCAGCGCGAATATCAGCACCAGCAGATATATGCCGTCGCTGGCATTGGAGCGCGCTCGGATGACGTGCACAAGCGTGACGATAGTCCAGAGCGCAAGGGCGAATACTATCGGATAGCCCAAAAAGACCAACCAGTATTGCCCGAGAACGCGTGCGAGCCAGGTAGAGGTCGTAAATGCTTTGCTGAATGGTTGGTCGGGGAATTGGCCTGCACTTCGAGCCGAAAAATTACTTTGCAACCGTCCCAGATCAAACGGCTCGCATCCGATTAGCCAATTGGAGTAAGGCAGATATGCCGCCCCTAGCATCAGAACAATAAGCAACGGCAGAAATATCATGCGCGAGCGAGCGGCATTGGGTTGCCATAGGTAATAATGGAGTATCATTAGCGGAGGCAGGTAAAACGCGGGCCAGTCGGTTAGGGCGCCTAGCGTGAGCGCTGTGCACATCAGTGCGATGTTGGAGAGAGATGGGTTGTCTCGAAATTGCAGATAGAAATAGACAGTCAGCAGGCAGAACAATAAAACCACCGGCCCCTGCACGTCGGCCAGTGTGCCGTAAAAAGATCCCATTGGCACCACGGCGAATATCAATAGTGCGTATAGGGCAATGGTGTTGTTCCACAATTTACGGGCGATCAGAAAAACCAACAACAATGAAATCATCGATGCCAGTAGCGGCACCAATCGAACTGCCCATTCGGATATGCCGAAGATTCGAAAGGAGACCGAAATCAACAATCCCAAAAGCGGTGGGTGGTTGACATAATATTTAAACTCGCTGGAATCATTGGGAGCAACGTTTTCGACCGCGCCGAATTTCGTTTCGATGTAGCCGTGCTCTACGTAGTTGCGGGCGATATTGCCGTAGTACGAACCTGACCAGCCGCGATGGTCGCTGGTCCACGGATCGGTGAAATTCTGCATCCGCAGGGCCGTGCCCGCAACGATGATCAAGAGCGGTAAAAGTATCTTTAGGTGTTTTGCTTGCATCGCGTCATTCAACCAAATCTATGATTTGTGTAAATCCGCTCTCGCGGCCGTCTTTATATATTGCCACAATGCAGCAGTCTCGAAAAAATTTCGCATTGTTATTGATGGAGTATGAATTACTCTGATCGATCAAACTTGACTCTGTAAAATATCTTTCTCCTTTGAGCCGAAGGTATACTTTGTATCCGACGACATCCAGGCTGGGCGACGACCATTGCATACAAAACGTGCCGTTCTTTTTGTGGAATGTGTTGATATGGGTGCAGCAGGGAGCGTGGCTGCCAGATTGTTCATATCATCCTTGGTCATGTATATGAATATGTGTCGCGATCCCCATCTGGCCATAATTCGCTTGTTTTTTGTTAGGTATTCCATTATGAACTCGGGCAAATCGTTGCAGCTGTGCGTACTGACAAGTATGTGAACTCTGTTTTTTTCGTACGACCCTACTTGCATATTAACTGCCGCGATCTGAAACGGCTCTGTTAAGCCTAACAGATAAAAACCATATCGAACTCGGCAGTCAGTTTCGCAGAGTATTGTTGTATTTGGTGGAACGTGTTCGAGGATGGATTGTCCGATTATGTGGTAATCGCCTTCGGTGTCCTCATTAAGTTCCATAGCACTGGTTGCCGACAAAAAACCTATAAAGCCGATTGCAACTATGCAGACGGTTATCTGGATTATCCTGTAATTACGGAATACAGCCTTGGACACCGATGCTATTGCGAGTACTGTGCCTATGGCTATGGCGGGCATGAGATAAAACGACCAGAATGGATGAATAAATGCGCCCTGCATGAACAGGCCGATATGCACCAACCCGAAAACCACCAGTGCCAGAAATGTCCAGTGGGCAAGGCCAGCAGTTTTTCTAATGACCAGCACTATACAGTAGACTAGCCATCCAAGTGAAATCAGAAGCGCTGTTAACGTGTAGTGTGCGACTAAGAAGTCAGCGATTACTTTTTCATACCATATATTTACAGTAAACGACTCCGACTGTCCGGTGTCTTTAATTGCAGTGCCTGAGCGATGTGCGCTGGCCGCAAGTAGCCGATGCGGGTCGAGACTAATCTCATCGGAAAGCAGCCAATTACTGTAGAGCAGTATGCAGCCGAAGGCCAAAAATGCTGCAACAGGCAACAGGGAGAGTTTTTTGCTCCATTTCTTTTTTGCAAAACGATAATGGAACGGCAGAATTCCCGCCAGATAATAAATCGGCCAGTCTGCCAGTGTGCCTATAAAAAACACCACTAGCAACAGTGCAAGATTCATGTTCGATGGTTTTTTGTAAAATCTCAGATAGCACAATATCATCAGTAAAGCAAAGAACAGCACGATCGGTCCCTGTACGTCCAGAAACACGCCGTAATGAATATTCATAGGCAAAAAAGCAAAGACGAGTGTTGCCGCGAGTGCCAGCCATTTGTCTATCAACCTCGACAATATGACAGAAAACAAAACGATAGAGCACAGGCTTGCCAGAACCGCTGGCCAGCGCAAGCTTGATTCCCGAAAACCCAGAAATTTTATGGACAGAGCGCTAATCCAGCCAGCCATTGGCGGGTGATTTACATAAGGTCGCAGCATCCCATTCTGCTTTGGCAGGGTATTATCGATCATGCCGCCTTTTGACTCGGCAAGGTCCAGTGTGAGCAGATTCCTGCCTATGTTGGCATAGAATCCCACAGACCAGCCACGCATATCGCCACCAACCTTGTTGTTGATCGTGGAAACCTGAACAACAGCGTATGCTGCAAGGATAACCATCAAGATGGCGATACGCACTATCCAGCCTGTCGATATAACACTCT
>CAYSUZ010000036.1:0-8388 GCA_964434335.1 uncultured Planctomycetota bacterium
CGCAATGCCGCTGCTCAGCGCATACAACACGAAAAAGAAAAGGCAGAAGAGATTACCAGGGAATTGGCTGAGATCGTTGACGAACTCAAACGCTTCAATCGCCTTGCGGTTGGCCGCGAGATGAAGATGATCGAACTCAAGCGCGAAGTAAACGTCTTGAACAAGGAATTGGGCCGCACGGTGCCGTATGAATTGACTTATATGGGGCCTGACAAAGGACAGAAGAAATAATCATCATTCGAAATAACTATTTACCGAACTTTTTCTTAATGCAGAAGGCTGTGCAAAATGCAAAGCGATAGAATAAAAAAAAAAATACTTATCCCCTTAGTGCTAACGTTGGTGTTGCTGTTTGTTGTCGGTATTTACGCAGTGCATTACGAAAGAGATACCCATTTCAAACAAGACACCGAAAATGCAATGAATACTGTCGAGGCTTTGTTGCATAGCCAAATCGACCAGGATGCCGACAAGCTCAGGGTGGCGTTTGATTCCATAAAAGACAGCAAGCGTCTTCGCGAGGCATTCCTTACAGGGGATAAAAAGGTCTTATACGATTATTGCCGCCCCGCGTTTTTGCACATGCGCACCAAGTTTGGCATTACCCATTTTTACATTCATACAACCGAAGGTATCAATTACCTACGGGTGCATAATGTCGGGAAAAACGGCGATCAAGTCAAACGTTTTACTATGCTGGAAGAGTGTGCAAGCGGCCGTCGTTCTGTTGGAATTGAAATTGGCAAATACGGTACCCTTACGTTGCGCGTGGTCAGTCCGTGGTACTACGAGGGCAAATTGCTGGGTTTCATTGAATTTGGCGAAGAGATCGAACACATAACGCAGCGAATAAAAGATATAACCGGCAAAGACATCTACGTTATGATAGACAAACAGTATGAGAAACGTGAAAAATGGGAAGCGTGGCTGAAAGTATTTGGCAAATCCGGCAATTGGGATCAATATGAAAAATGGGTTTTGATCGATTATACGAATAACGTATCGCTGTTGCCAAATGATTTTGTTGCAAAGTTGTTGCCATCAGGTGCGCAAACCAAGCAAGTACGCCAGATGCAAAGCGAAAACCGCGAGTATTCCATTGGCGTATTGCCGCTGATAGATGCTGGGCAGCGCGAAGTTGGAGTTGTTCTTGTAGCAGAAGATATTACCAGTTTCAGGGCATCCTACCAAAGCTCCATTGCCATAGTTGTTGCGATATTCGGTATTGCCATCGCGGGGTTAATTGGCTTTTACTATTATATCCTGGGCAACATGGAGCGGAAAATTTCCGACCAGATGCACGTCAAATCCAGTGAAGAACGATTGCGACGTGTGGCCAAAGGCGCGGGAAACTGGATTTGGGAGGTTGACGCCAATGGTTTGCTTACATTTTCCAGCCCCGCTGTAAAAGCGATTCTGGGATATTCGGCGGATAGCATCATAGGCAAAAAATATCTCGACTTCTTTTCGCCGGAACAGGCAGCGGAAATCGAACAAGACATAAAATACCATAAAACCATCGGGCGAAAAGAAATTCAGGCCATTAGCGTGGATGGCAACAATGTAATTATAGAGTCTAACTATGAACCCATAATAAACGAACGCGGACTGTTCTTGGGATACCGCGGATCGAGCAGCGACATCTCACACCTTAAGCGTATTGAAGAGGAATTGCGCAATGAACGCAAATCCCTTCAGGACTACATGAATGCCATGACCACCGCCAGCATAAAAATTGCGGTTGACGGAACGCTTCTTGCCGCCAACTCCTCGGCGGTTTCTTCTCTTGGCGCATCGGTGGACGGCTGCGACGGAGAAAAAATCTGGGAGATGCCAGCGTTTAACAGCAACGAAAACATTCTGGCACAAATCACCGACGCCTTTAAGCGTGCAGCCTCTGGTTATGCTGTTGACGTCAATAACAAAATCACAAGTCAGGGCCACGAAATTTACCTGAGCATGAGTCTTGTTCCGGTTATGAGCGAAAGTGGGCAGGTACGATATATTATCGGCGAAGGCAGAGACGTTACTGATCTAATCGAAGCCCGCAAAAGTGCCGAAGCCGCATCGAAAGAACTGGAGCGCAAGTTACAGGAATTGCAGTCCTCGCGTGTGGCGATGCTTAATATTATGGAGGACATGGAGAAGACCAAGGACGAGGCGGAAAAAGCCAGAACAGAGGCTGAAAGGACCAACCGGCAACTCGAAGCAACACTTACGCGTGTTAGCGAGATGGCCGAAGCCACCGAAGCCGCAAGTCGTGCCAAGAGTGAGTTCTTGGCTAACATGTCGCACGAAATTCGAACCCCCATGAACGGTATCATGGGTATGATCGAACTCTCGCGCGACACCACTGATCCCGAAGAAATCGACGAATACCTCGAAACCGCACAGGAATGTACTGATTCACTCATGCGGATTATTAACGACATCTTGGATTTCTCCAAGATCGAAGCGGGCAAGATGGATCTTGAGATTATTGATTTCGACTTGCACACTGCCGTCGAAGGCGCGCTGGATACGTTGACCAAGCCCGCCGAAGACAAGGGACTCGAAGTTGCGTGCTTGATACATCACGACGTGCCTACGGCTCTCAGGGGCGACCCCGGACGGCTCAGGCAGGTGCTGGTAAATCTAATCGGCAATGCCGTGAAATTTACCGAAAAGGGCGAAATCGCTGTTGAGGTCAAGCTGGAGGTCAAAAACGATGAACGCGCCATTGTCTACTTCTCAGTCGCAGACACCGGTATCGGAATCCCGGAGGAACACCAGCACAACATCTTCGGTCAATTTACCCAGGTTGATGGTTCGACTACGCGTAAATACGGTGGCACCGGACTGGGCCTTGCCATTTCGCGCCAGTTGATAGACGCCATGAACGGCGAGGTGAGTGTCGAGAGCGAAGTCAACAAGGGCAGCAAATTTTATTTTACCGCGACCTTCGATCTCCAAGACGAAAAGGCACAGCCTGAATGGGAAGAGCCTGAAATCAAAGGCGTTCGCGTGTTGGTGGTTGACGACAACGCAACCAATTGCAGGGTAATAACCAAGATGCTGGAAGCATTTGGCTGCGAGTCGCACGCCGTTGAATCCGGCGAAGAGGCATTGGAAGCCGTAAGGGATGCCAAAAGTAAGGGCGAAGCCTTCAGGCTTGTTTTGCTGGACAAGCGCATGCCCGGCATGGATGGCATTGAGGTAGCCGAAAAACTCAAGAGTGATCCTGAAACCAAAGATCCGGATATTATTGTTCTGACTTCCGCTGGCGAACGCGGAGATATTACACGCTTTGATTCTATTGGGTGTGCAGGCTACCTGATCAAGCCCGTCAAACAAGCCAATCTCTTTGATGTGATGCTTGCGGTGCTCGGGACCAAGCAACATGACAAGACTCAGCGTACACCGATCATTACGCGCGATACGGCATTGTTCCATCGCAAAAGCGTAAACATATTGCTGGTCGAGGACAATCCTGTTAACCAAAAACTTGCTGTCAAGATCATCGAAAAAGCCGGTTACAACAGCGTTGTGGCCAACAATGGACAGCAAGCGTTGGATGCGATGACGATCAAAGATTATGACCTAGTGCTAATGGACGTGCAGATGCCTGTCATGAACGGCATGGAGGCTACCAAAGCTATCCGAGAGCGTGAGGGCGATGAACGCCACACACCCATAATTGCCATGACCGCCCATGCCATGGACGGTGACAAAGAAAGATGTCTGGCCTCGGGCATGGACGACTATCTTTCCAAACCGCTCAAGCGTAAAGAGATGGAACAGATGATGGAGCGATGGTTGGAAGAGACTATCGAACGTTTTGTAGCGGAATCTGCGGAAAGAGCAAACACTTCGCAGAATGATGAGCAATCTGAAACGACAGCAAAGGAAGAAGAAATGAAAGAGCAGGAAGAATACGATACAGAAATGCCGATTAATATCGAAGATGCCCTGGAAAGAGCATGTGGCGATAAGGAACTACTCTTAAGCCTAATAGAATCGTTTCTGGAATATATCCCCGAGATCATAGATGCGTTAAAGGAAGCGCATCGTACAGGCGATATTGAGAAGGTTGTCCAGAACGCGCACAGTATCAAGGGTGCGGCATTGAATCTCAGTGCGGACAAAGCCGCTTCGATTGCGACGGTGATAGAACAAAGCGGTCAGCAGGGCGATATTTCCAAGGCTGCCGAATTAGTAACTCAATTAGAAAATGAAATAGATCACATTAAAGACAAACTGGTCACGATAAAAGAAGAGGTTGCTCAATGAATATCCTTATCGCAGAGGACGAAAAAAGCGTAAGAATGATGCTCAAGGCCGCCTTGCGCAAAACCAAACTCGAGCCGATTATTGCTTGTGATGGTCGTGAGGCATGGGACATTCTTTGCGCCCGAGACGATATCAGACTGGTGTTGACCGATTGGATGATGCCTGAGATGGATGGGCTTTCGCTGGTTAAGAAAATCCGCGAAAGAAAATCCGACAAATACACCTATATAATCATGCTGACTGCTCTGGCGACACGCCACAACATGCTTGACGGTTTTGCGGCGGGTGCTGATGATTACGTCTCCAAGCCCTTTCACTTCAGCGAATTGTTGGTGCGGATAAAGGCCGGAGAACGAGTGCTGAGGCTTGAAGATGCGCTCTCTGAAAAAAATGAAGAACTCACCACTCTCAACAACAAGCTTACCGGCTTAGCCCGTGTTGACGCGCTTTCGCAGATTGGCAATCGTCTGGCCTTCAACGAGGAAATGGAAAAACGGCAGGCCGAAACAGCCCGCTACAATCGCGGCTACGCGGTAATTATGTGCGACATCGATCGTTTCAAGCAATACAACGATACCTATGGTCATCCTGCTGGCGACAAACTCATACGTCTGATAGCCGCCACACTTAAAGCACAACTGCGAAGTACCGATCAGGTGTTCCGATATGGTGGCGAGGAATTTGCCGTCGTCCTGCCGGAACAAGATATTGAAGGCGCTGCAACTGTCGCCGAAAAAATCCGTGCGGCTGTTGAAAACAATAAAAGCGAACACAAAGGATCTGATACAGGCATTCTTACATTGAGCTTGGGAGTAGCAGCGTGGCAAAACTACGGTGCTCAGCGGCATGATCAGGTATCCGAAGATGCGCAGGAGGAAGAAGAGCATAAACCCGAGCAGACCGAGGACGTAATTAAGCGTGCCGACAATGCTCTCTACGAAGCAAAACAATCCGGAAGAAACCGGGTTTGCAATGCATAAGACAGGGGATGTGTTATGGACATACTGATAGCAGAAGACGATGCTATTTCAAAATCGCTGCTTGAAAAGGTCCTGAGAAACTGGGGACATACAGTCTATGCCGCAAGCGATGGCCAAGAAGCCTGGGATATGTTGCAACAACATCCCGAAGTGAAAATGGTCATTACCGATTGGATGATGCCCAACATGAGCGGTCTGGAGCTTTGTGGCAAAATCCGCCAAAACTCAAAGGACGGCTACGTCTATCTTATCCTTTTGACCGCTCTCGCTCGCAAAGAAGAACTAATCCAGGGCTTTGAGGCGGGCGCTGACGACTACGTAACCAAGCCCTTCGATCGCCCGGAATTAAGTATGCGGATAAAGGTGGGCGAACGGATTGTGTCGCTGGAACAAGAGCTCGCCGTGCGCGTCAGGGAGCTGGAAGAATCATTTACTCATATCAAAAAACTCGAAGGACTGTTGCCGATCTGTTCGCACTGCAAAAAAATACGCGAAGCCAAAGATGGTACCAGCTCGGTTCAGCAGTGGAGCGGTCTGGAGGAATATATCAGCCAGCGCTCCGACGCCCAATTTACTCACAGCATCTGCCCGGATTGTCTCGAGAAGTTCTATCCGAAAGGTTAGTTGCTACTCCCGCAACAACCGCATCATATCTTCGCACAAGACCGCTACGTCTTCGACCGCAAAAATTTCTCCGATGCCCGCATCAAAAACTATCTGTCCGCCGGACGCGATCTCGTCGTCGCCGCGCCAGTAGATTATCCTGAGCGGAACCAGCGCAAATGCCCACACCTTGCAGCACCATGTCGCAAAATCCAGCATCTCGGCACCCATTGTCGCAAAGGCCGTAGCTGTTTTTTTTGGCTCGCGGTCAAACATTCCCGTTAGTGGAAAAATCACCCGGCCTGAAAACGGCCGCAAATATCCTTCCGCGCCGGGGATTTGCGCAAAGCCTACTTCGTGATTACGGATGCGAGCATGAGTCGCGCCGAGCAGGTAATGCAGAATAAGGATTTTGCGTATTTCTGGCGATTCGCTTCCGTTTTCGGTGCGGATGCTTCGGTTGGCCAGATCGATGTGATATTTGCGCCCGAAATAAATTAGCGATATGCTGTCGTCGGAGTGAGATGATATTTCGGTTGAGGCTGGTAAGTTGTCGATTACGAGTTCGTCCCACGCCCGTTCGAGTGCGATTGCGTAACCGGCTTTTTTTCCGCCAGATTCAAGCATATTACTTGTCGCAGGCTATACGCTGCGCCTCTTCGTTGCAACGAATAAGTTCGGCTTCGACTTCGGTGCGATATTGCTCAAATTTTTCCGGTTCTATTTTTCGCGGAACGCAAAATTCTTTGCCAAAATAAATCACCGTTCGGGCAAACGGCTTGGGTATCTGTATTCCTGACCAGTCGTGCACTTCCCAGAATTTTGAAAACCCAATCCCCATGGTGTTAAGCGGTGCTCCCGTCATCTGGGCCAGGAAAATTGCGCCTTCTTTCAGGTGATGCTTTGGCCCTTTTGGGCCATCGGGAGTAATTGCGATGAGGTTGCCTTTGCGCGCGATCTTAAGCATCTCCTTGACGCTGCGCGTGCCGCCGCGTGTCGATGAACCACGCACGGGTTTATAGCCGTTGCATTCCACCATTTTCGAGATTAATTCGCCATCGCGGTGTTGGCTAATCAGGATATAGATGCCTTTGTGGCGGTAGGTGTGATAGGGCAGGACTATCTTGCCGTGCCAGAAACAGAATATGCCGGCCTTGTCGCGGTTTGTCAGGAAATGATCCTGAACTTCCCGATTGACCACTTTGAGGCGTGTTGTGCGCATCAGTACATTGACGACTAGCGAGGCCAACCGTGGCAGAATGTTTTTGCGGATGAATTTGGGTAATTTCAACTAGCTCTATCCTGATGTTTGTTCTGGCCTTTGTTTCATTTTTGCCAGCAATTCGCCTGCGTGATAGGAGCTTCTCACAAACGGCCCCGAAGCCACCATCGTGAAGCCCATGTTTTCGGCAGCGTGTTGGTATTGCTCGAATTCTTTTGGCTCGACAAATCGCTTCACTGGCAAATGAGCCGAGGATGGCTGAAGGTACTGGCCGATTGTTAGAGCGTCGCAACCTGCCTCGCGCAGATCGCGCAGGACTGCAAGAATTTCCTCTTTTGTTTCTCCGAGGCCGACCATCAAGCCCGACTTCGTTACAATTTTGGGATTTAGCTGCTTGACAAAACGCAGCAGTTTAAGCGAGCGGGCGTAGTCTGCCTCAGGGCGCGCCGTTGGGTAGAGCCGCTCGGTTGTTTCAACATTGTGATTATAAACTTCGGGCGGGTCGTTGGAGCCAGCGACAATGGCGATGGATTTTTCTTGGCCGAGAAAGTCCGGCGTCAAAACTTCGACGCTGGCCTGGCATTGCTCGTGAACCCGTCGAACAGTATCGGCGAAATGCTGCGCACCGCCGTCAGGTAGATCGTCGCGTGTTACCGAGGTTATTACAACGTGTTTGAGGTCGAGTTTTTTCGCGGCCTGTGCCACTCGTTCGGGTTCGTCAGATTCTACCGGATCAGGCTGGCCGCCCAACACCGCGCAGAATCGGCAGCCGCGTGTGCAGACGCTGCCGAGTATCATAAATGTCGCTGTGCCCGCGCCGAAACATTCGCCGAGGTTGGGGCATTTGGCGTTGGTGCATACCGTTTGCAGCCGCAATCCGTCGAGAACTTTTTCCACCGTCGCGCAACGCGGACCCTGTGGGAGTTGCCGTTTGAGCCAGCGAGGTTTGGATATGCCGCTGCGCTTACGCGGATTTTCCATAGATTTCTTCGCCTTTGCGGATGGCTTCCTGGTTGATCGGGATAAAACGCTCTTTGCTGCCGCCGAGGAATTTCGGCAGTGCGGCGAATATCTTTTCGATGTCCACGAGTTTTTTCGCGGCGTTGTAAAGGCCCATTACGATCATGTTGGCCAGACGCACGTTGCCCATCTCGTTGGCGAGGTCAGTCGCGGGTATCTCGATTATTTTGACGTCTTTGGGCGGATCGGTGATTTTGACCAGCGAGGTGTTGATGATAAGCAACCCGCCGGGCTTTGTCGCCGATTTGAATTTTTCGTACGAAGGCTGTTTCATCACTATGACGGTGTCGGCTT
>CAYSUZ010000037.1:0-8295 GCA_964434335.1 uncultured Planctomycetota bacterium
GAACGATTCGTATAAGCATGATTATGAATCGCGGCATCGAATTTATCCATCAGTTCGGGTTCAATCGAAACCCCAAAACGTACAACTTTGCCCATCGGATGACCTCGCAAATATGGTTACTTCTTACGTTGACGATTAGTCAATAGCTGCCAGAAAAGACGCGCCAGAAAAACCGGATTGCCTAGGACGTATCGCCGCCAGAGTTTTTTCGGCTGGCTGACAAGACGATAAAACCACTCCATGCCGGTTTTTTGAAAAACCGCGGGGGCACGCTTGACGTTGCCAGAAACAAAATCAAACGACGCACCCACGTTGATGCTCACCGGTACGCCGCATTTTTTATAGTGACGATGTATCCACACTTCCGCGCCAGGCCCAGGCAAGCCGACGAAAAGGACATCGGGCGCGGCAGCCTTGACTGCCTCCACCATGCGCGCACATTCCTGCTCGTCGTTGAGATACCCCTTCGCGGGCGAATAAGCACCGGCAATTTTGAGATCCGGCGAAGTATTGCGCAGAATGTCGCCACACGTTTCGGCAACACCCGGCAGTCCGCCCATCAGGAAAACAGAACGCCCCGCCAGCGCACACTCACGGGCAACGGCCTCGAACAAGTCTGTGCCGTTGACACGCCCTTTCAGCGGCGCGCCAAGCAGCTTTGCCGCCCACAAAAGCGGAACACCGTCGGCGACGACGAGATGCGCTTCTTGAATCAGGCCGCGATAATCGGCGCTTTTGCGATAGTGATTGGTATGATCGACGTTGGGGGTGACGGCGAACACCGGCCCGCCCTCTTCGACCCTGCGCATGATCCAATCGACAGTATCGTCAAAAGAGATGCGATGCATCTCGATACCCAAAATGTTCGTTCGGTCGTATTTATGTTCTTCGTTTTTCACGTCGGCCAATTATATCGATGGTTCGGGATTACGCAAGTTCAACGACTGCCGCAACGAGCCGTCCGATGCCTGCGTCGAGTTCGGCAATGTCGGTGGCAGTCATGTAGGCGGGTGTCGACACCACACGATTTGCTTTGTCAATAACCACGTCGTCCGCCGAGCATTTTTTGTGGGTGTGGCCGCAGGCCTCTATCTTGGCGGCGACTCCGGGATCATCGCCTATGGTAATGGTGATGCTTTTGCCCAGCGCCTTAAACGCATAGGCCCCTGCCAGCGGCGCGATGCAGACAAAGCCGATGGGCTTGCCGCTTTCGTGGGTCTCGCGGATAACACGCAGCGCTTCGGGTTTGAGAGTCTCGCCGTCAAGCAGATTAAGCACAGCACCTCGCCCGCCGGGCAGGATGAGCGCGTCGAAGTCGGCAGCGGAGACGTTTTTTATATCAAGGATGTTGCCGCGTGAAATGCGGGCAGCCTCAACGAGGCAGTTGCGCGTGCCGGATTTTGATGCGTCGGTCGCGTGGTCGTAATCTTCGGCCTGGATTTCGTTGGGCGCAAAGAAAACCGGCTGGCAGCCGCTCTTGACTACGTGCAGGATCGTCAGGGTCGCTTCGTGAACTTCCGAGCCGTCGCCCCGGCCACAGCCGGTCAGCAGGATACCAACTTTTTTCATCGCAGCCTCCTTATTTTTGCAGGTCATGACCGAGCCGCTTTTCGATCGATTTGATTTTCCCATCAAGCCGCCCAACGGCGTCTTTGCGGTCGTCAACTTTTATGCTGACGATAACGCGCTCGGTATCGACGGCAATCGCGTCGCGGCATGTTTTGATCAGAGCGAAAATCTCGTCCCACTCGCCCTCCACGACCGTCCCCATAGGGCAGGCCTTGTAAGGCAGGCCGCTTTGTTCGACGAGTTGCATCGAACGCGCGACGTATTTGCCCAGACTCACGCCCTCGCCTACGGGATATGCGCTGAATTCTACAAGCATGATCGTCCTCTCGTTGGGGATTAAATTTTGTCGACGAATTTCGCCAAGCTCTGACGCAGGTTTTCGCGCGCGCGCGCCATGAGCGACTTCACGGCCTTTTCGCTGACTTCGAGCACTTCGCCGATTTCGCGCTGCGAGAGTCCGCGATAACTTTCGAGGACGACCGCCATGCGCTGATTGGCTGGCAGTGCGTTTATAGCCGCAAGCACCGTATCGCGCAATTCCTCCTGCTCGGCCTGTTGCGACGGCCCCGGCAGGTTTTCGTCGAGCAGGTTCTGCGCAGCGGTTCGCTGCGAAGCATCCTCGACATCGAGCGAAAACACCTTGTGCCGCCAGTTGTCCCGGCGATAATTCAGGCAATGATTGGCAACTATACGATAGAGCCACGTAGAAAATTTCGCGGTGGGCTGATATTTCGCTGCGGAGCGGTAGACGTTGACAAAGACTTCCTGCGCAAGGTCTTCGGCCTCGGCAACGCGCCCCAGAAATCGATAGATGGTGTTGATGACCTGGGGATGATATTTTTCGACCAAATAGTTAAACGCACCCTCATCGCCTGAGGCAAAACGTAGCATAACTTGTGCGTCACTGTCGGTCATTCATTCCTCAACTAGTATGGTTAGTGGCTTGTGGGGCAATTCTATTGCAGTAAAACGCTTCTGTCAACGCCAACAAAGGATTTCAGCTCAAAGGATACGCCTTGACAAGAGGGTTTGGGCAAAGTAACCTTTTGTACAAGTAGTTTTTGTCACCCGATAAAATATCCTATTTGCGGGAGAGAGTGCTATGGTCAAATCGATACTTATTTTCGCGGTTATGGCGATATTGCTGGTGCAGTTCGGATGCGGCACGCCACCGGTAAAGACCGAACCGGATAACGAGAAAAAAATCACCGAAAAATCAGATCCAGACGAAAAAATTATTGTCTACATCACCCCAGAAGGCGAAAAATATCACCGCCAAGACTGCCAGCATGTGCGTGGCAAGGAAATCGCTATTAGTCTCGCTGAGGCCAAAAGACGCGGTTACAAGCCGTGTAAAGCATGTAGCCCGCCGCAATAGAAATGTTCGAACTAACGGACGTCAAACGAAAACTCGCAACAAAAGGAGCCAGGCATGGCCGTTAAAAAGATATTGATGCTGGTGGGCGATTACGTCGAAGACTACGAGGCGATGGTTCCGTTTCAGGCGCTTTCGATGGTCGGCCACACCGTACACACAGCGTGCCCCGATAAAAAAGCGGGCCAGAGCGTGCGCACGGCTATTCATGATTTCGAAGGCGACCAGACGTATTCCGAAAAACTCGGCCACAATTTCGCTCTCAACGCGACATTCGCCGAGATTAAGCCCGAAGACTATGATGCGCTGGTGCTGCCGGGCGGACGCGCGCCGGAATACCTGCGGCTCAATTCGGCGGTACTGGATTGCGTGCGTTATTTCGCCGAAAAAAACAAGCCCATCGCGGCGATATGTCACGGGATACAACTGCTAACGACGGCGGGCATCGTCAAGGGCAGAAAATGCGCCTGCTATCCAACGATCGGCCCCGAAGTATCTGCGGCGGGCGGGACTTATGAAAAAATTGGCATGGACGAGGCTATCGTAGACGGCAACCTCGTTACGGCTCCGGCGTGGCCGGCGCATCCGGCGTGGCTGGCGTTGCTGTTGGACCTTCTGGGCACGCGCAGCGATATTTAATCCGTACGCTTCCCTTGACGTATTTGACAAGGTGCTTGCTCCTCGTTTGCCTGCGGAGGCCCTCTGTCGGCCAAATTGTTGACATCTGGAAAATCCGGTGTATCATTTATTTTTTCCCCGGAGCAAACCGGGTACAACCGGAGCGTTGATATGCAATCATCGGCAGGCATTTTTACAGGAATGCTGCCTTTTTCTTTTGTACAAACGAGAACGGCGTGAAATCAATCATCGTCATACCCGCAAGATATGCCTCGACCAGACTGCCGGGCAAGCCGTTATTGCAAGAAACCGGAAAGTATCTGCTCCGGCACGCATACGAGACGGCGCTTCGCTGTTTGAGATCTTCCTACGTCATGGTAGCTACAGATGACAAGCGGATTGCGAAGGCGGTAGAAGAGTTCGGCGGCAGGGTTGTGATGACCTCTGCCCGGCACGCGTCGGGCACGGATCGTATAGCCCAAGCCGTCGCCGAAATCGACGCCGACGTGATAGTTAACCTTCAGGGCGACGAGCCGGAAATGCCACCGGATAATATTGACAGACTCATCGCTCTTTTTGAAGACGACAAATCGCTGCGCATGGCTACGCTGGGTATTCGATGCAAAGGCGAGGGATACGATGATCCCGACACGGTCAAGATTGCGCTGGATGCTGATTCGAATGCGTTGTATTTTTCGCGCTCGCCTCTGCCCTACTGGCGCGACAAACGCGACAAGCATGAGTTTATAAAGCACATGGGAATATATGCGTATCGCAAAGATTTCCTGGCGGAGTATACGGCATGGCCGCATTCGCCGCTGGAGACAGCAGAAAAACTTGAGCAACTTCGCGCGCTGGAGAACGGGGTGAAGATACGAGTGGCGCTGGTCGAGAAAGATTGCGCGGGAATCGATACCCGCGAAGACTACGAGAAATTCTGCCAACGTTACAAGCGGTAATCTTACCGGGAACGGAGAAACAAGCAGTGAGCAAATTTATATTTATCACCGGCGGAGTGGTTTCGTCGCTAGGCAAAGGGCTAACCAGCGCCAGCGTCGGAATGCTTTTGGAGAACCGGGGGCTGAAAATCGTAACACAGAAATTCGACCCTGACATCAACGTGGATCCCGGCACGATGAGTCCTTATCAACACGGCGAGGTTTACGTGCTGGACGACGGCAGCGAGACTGACCTTGATCTGGGGCATTACGAGCGATTTACCAACGCCAAACTTACGCGCGCGTGCAGCGTAACGACGGGCCAGATATACAACGAAGTCATCACCAAGGAACGTCGCGGCGACTACCTGGGCAACACGGTACAGGTAATCCCGCACATAACCGACGAGATAAAGAATCGCATTCGCAAACTCGCCACGCCCGATATCGATGTGATTATCTCGGAGATCGGCGGCACTATCGGCGATATTGAGGGTCTACCGTTTATCGAAGCAATCCGGCAATTCGCCCTGGAAGTCGGCAAAAAAAACGTGGTTTTCATCCACCTGACGCTGGTCCCGACGATCCGCGCTACGGGCGAGGTAAAGACAAAACCCACGCAGCACAGCGTCGGCAAACTCCGCGAAATCGGCATCCAGCCAGACATCCTGGTCTGTCGCATGGAAGAGCCGATGACTGATGAAGCGCGCAAGAAAATATCGCTATTCTGCAACGTGGAATCAGATTCGGTAATCGACGAAATCGACGCAAAGACGAGTATCTACGAAATCCCTCAAATGCTTCTGGACAGAAAGATTGACGATCTCATCCTCGATCATTTTTCCATCGAAGCCCCCAAGGCAAATCTCGACGATTGGAATCCGATCGTCAACGTAATCGCCAACCCCGACAAGGAAGTTACCATCGCGCTGGTAGGCAAATACGTAGAGCTATACGACAGCTACAAATCAGTCTACGAGGCGATATCGCATGCGGGCATAGCCAACCGATGCAAGGTCAACGTCAAACGCATTTCGTCGAGCACACTCGAAAAAGAACCAGTCGAGGAGGTACTCGCCGGCATAGCGGGTCTGGTAGTGCCGGGCGGTTTTGGCGAACGCGGAATCGAAGGCAAAATTACGGCTACCCGTTACGCGCGCGAAAACAGAATACCCTTCTTGGGCCTGTGTCTGGGATTGCAGGTCGCCACGATAGAATTCGCCCGCAACGTTTGCGGCATGAAGGAGGCGCACAGCACCGAATTCGATCCCGACACAAAAGAGCCGATCATCTCGTTGATGGACTCGCAGGGCGAGATCGTCAACAAAGGCGGAACAATGCGGCTGGGCACGTATCCATGCGCGTTGACCAAAGGTTCGCGGGCGCGAGAGATTTACGGCTCCGACGAAATCCAGGAACGCCATCGGCATCGTTATGAATTCAACAACGCTTACCGCAAACAGTTTGAGGAAAAAGGCGTGGTCTTTGGTGGATTGTCGCCGGACGGCAAGCTCGTCGAGATAATAGAACTCGGCGGACACCCGTGGTTCTGCGCCACACAGTTTCACCCGGAATTCAAATCCAAGCCGACGAAGCCGCATCCGCTGTTCCGCGATTTCGTCCGCGCAGTTCTCGAAAACAAATAACAACGACAGGCGATATTATTATGAGCGAAAAAGAAAACACAACTAATGAAGAAAATGCTTCGCAGCAAAACACGCAGCAAGCGCCGCCCTACGTCCTGCCCAAACCTAGCCTCGAGGTACTCGTGTCGAGTTTCGCTTCGCAGGCGATGATTTTTCTGGGCGCGATACCCAACCCTCTTTCGGGCAAACAGGAACGCGATATAGATCGGGCGAAATTCACAATCGATCTTATCGAAGTCATTAAGGAAAAAACCGCAGGCAATCTTAGCGAAGCCGAACAGAAAATGATCGACAGCAATCTGTTTGACCTGCGCATGCGATATGTAAACTCGGCGGGCAAAACAATATAATTTTGCCGGAAGCAGGCAAACACCTCCGCAGAAAAACTCGTATATATAGGTAAAAGAAGGTTTTCCCCTCTTATTACATGGAGAATCCAATGAAGCGTATCGCTATTTTTATGATGATCCCCTTGCTACTTGCGGCGTTGAGCTACAACGCCAACGCGGAAGACAAACCAACACCCGAACCCGCATCAGTAACCGAAGGTCACGTAATCATATACTACCCCGAAGGTTGGCAGGAAATATCAACAAAACTGGCCAAGGATTTTAATGCGGCTCTTGTTAAGACCGCGGACAAATTTGGCATCCCCAACATAATATCGGTCAATTTCATAATCAAATCGGTCTCGACCGAAGCCGAAAAGCAGAAAGGCCGCAACGTACACAACACTATCGAGAAGGCAGTCCAGGGCGAGATTTACGTAACGGAAAAAGACAAGGATTATCAGACGTTCATCAAATCGAATGTTGGGGTTTTCCTGTCGCTGACCGCACTGAGAAACAAGGTTACCGCCTACGTAGAAGACAAGTGCCATCTGACTGACTACGGCGTACGGTGGTTCTTTGAGGGCATAGGCATTTATGTCGCCGACGAGACAATGAAGGCTTTTTACGGCAAAACCTATCGATCCCCCGTTAACTATGCAGATGCGTGGTTTGAGGCGGCTAAGGAACAAATTTTCTTCGCCACACCGTCCTGCAAAGGTTTCCGTCCGGAGATCAGAGTAGCATGGTTGCAGTTTTACAGAGAGATGACCGAAAAATACGGCGCAGACAAAGTCGCCAAATTTTATCCCACAGTAAAAGCGATGAAATCCTTTTCGGCTAAAGAAGTCATCGCCGTGTTCGACAAAATAACCGGCGGCGACTGCGTAAAATTTTGCAAGGAATACAAAGTCAAAAGAAAATATGCCTCTCTCGGCGTCGACATAAATCCCGCCTACAAAGACGGCGATGGTGTCGAAGTCAGAAGGGTTACTGAAGGCTCGTCGGCAGAAGAAGGCGGGATGCAAGCTGAAGACCTGATAGTAGCGATAAACGGAAAGCCGATTAAAAATCCAATCGAACTTTCTAATTTTATTCGCGACACCAAGGTCGGCGACAAAATTGAGGTAACAGTGCTCCGCGTCGGTGGCAAGCCGACCCTAACAATTACGCTCAAAGAACGCGTATTCTCAATCGGTTTCGACACATGCACTCCCCCGCCGGAGGAGAAGAAAACCACACCCAAAGACGAAACAACACCTGAACCGAATACAGAGCCAAACCCCGAATAGCGATAGCACAAAAAACGGCGCATTTTCATGCGCCGTTTTTTTTGTGTAGATTACTTAATCGCTTAATCGAACATGGCGTCGATAAAAGCTTCGGGATCAAACGGCGCAACATCGTCGGCGGTCTCGCCCAATCCCACAAACTTCACCGGAATATCGATCTCTTCCTTCATGCCAATTACGCAACCGCCCTTGGCGGTGCTGTCGAGCTTGGATAAAAATATACCGGTAACGTCCACGACGGAAGTAAAGAGTTTCGCCTGCTGCACAGCATTCTGGCCGGTAGTCGCGTCGAGCACCATCAGCACCTCATGAGGCGCACTTTCAATTTTGTTGGCGATTACTCGTTTGATTTTGTTGAGTTGGTTCATCAAGTTTTTCTGCGTGTGCAATCGTCCGGCGGTGTCGACGATCAGCACATCGGTATTGCGAGCAAGCGCAGCATCGACTGCGTCGTAGGCTACGGCGGCGGGGTCAGCGCCGTGCTGGTGTTTGATAATATCAACGCCGACGCGCTGTGCCCAGATTTCG
>CAYSUZ010000038.1:0-8260 GCA_964434335.1 uncultured Planctomycetota bacterium
ACCTGGATGACACAGCGGTCGTTTTCGATTCGTACGACTTCGCCTACCAGTTCCAGCGATCCCACGTAGACCAGCTCGTACATCTCCACTCCGTCGAGGTTGCGCGCGTGGACGATCGGGCCGTTGATGCGGGTAACGATGCCGTTTTGTTTTGTTTTCATATCACTTGCCGTCTTCGTTGGGGAATATGATTTTGGCCGTCTCCAGGCGCAGACGGGTTTCGTTGCGTTTGCGCCTTTGGGCGAACGAGTTGTCAACGCGCTGGCCACCGTCCTGACTTTGGACAATGATGCCCGTAGTGATATTCGGCGGGTTGTCGTTGAGTTTCAGCGCGACGTCGCGGTTGTATTGTTGTTGCACTTTTTCCGCGATGGTTTTGAGGAGGCTTTCGCCGATCGAGGCGGTGTCGTTGGCGTTCAGGCCGATCACGAATGCCTCGCTGGTCATTTTCGATATCGCCTCGACTCCCAGCGCTGCGAGTGCCGCCGGATATTCCGACGTATTGCGGTCCTGTGATAGCCGGAGAGCTTCATCGAGAATTATCTGCACGGTGTTCTCGCGTGTAATCAACGCTAGCCTATTGGCCTCAACCTCAATGCCAGCCTTAGCGATTGCGGTTCGAGTTTGGGCGCGTTCGTGCGCCGCATCGAGAATCGCCTTGCTTTGCGCCTGCGCTTCGTTGTGTGCGTGTTCGAGAATTTCCTGTGCTTCGCGCTTTGCCTTTTTGATGTTGCGCTGCGATTGCGCTTCGGCGTCGGCCAGGATTTCACGATCCAGTTTTCTTTCGTCGGTTTTGTTTGCCATCTGCTTGTCTCTCGAGTGCGGCGCTATACGCGTACGCCGACTGCTTCAGTAATTATGCTCAACAACGACCTGCGGGTTGGTGAAGGCCCGTTAGGTCCGGGAACTTCGACCAATAGCGGTCGCGTTACTTTGAGCTTGGTGGTTGTAACTTCGTCACGTATTCGGTCGGCCACTTCGTCGGTAATGATTATGATGCCGATATCACTTCGCGCGGTTGTCTCGCGCAGAGCCGCGAGCGCTTCTGCGGTACTCTCCGCGACGCAGCCTTCGATGCCCGCAAAGCGGAAACCCAATACTGTATCGCTGTCGCCTATAATGAAATACTTCATTGCGGTTTATTTCATCTTGAGTAGGAGTATTAAAATGCCGACCAAGAGTCCGTATATCGCTATGCCTTCGGCGAGGCCGACGAAGATGAGTGCCCGTCCCAGAAGCTCGGGTTTCTCCGCCGCTGCGCCCATACTTGCCGCACCGATTTTGCCGACGGCGTAGGCCGCAGCCAGAGACCCCATCCCGACCATTACGGCGATAGCGATTACGTAGGTCTGGTTCAGCGCGACCTCTTGGGGCGTCAAAGCCACCGTTGCCGGGTCGGTTGTTGTTGCTGGTGCTGTCGCTGCATCTGCGAAGGCCGCCTGTGCGAAGACGAACACGGATACGGTTAGCACTGCCGCGAGGCACAAACTCAAAACGGTTAGTTTCGGAAATAGGTCCTTCATTGTCGCTCCTCTCGTTATTGGTTTGGCGGAACTCGCTTTGCGCGTTCCTGTAATGTCGTTTTAGTCCTGAAGGGTTTGAACGGTGTGCCGTCGCCCCCGAAAAATTTTCCGAAGAATTCGTAGTAAATCAGTCTGATGCCCTGGATGCCAGCGATCAGGCCTTCCAACGCGATTGTCAAGGCGTTGCCGAGTACCAGCACAAGTATCGGCACAATCGGCACGTCGCTCATTTGTTCGGCTACGGTCCACATAGCCAGCGACAGGCCAGCATGCGCCAATGCAAACGCCGCGACTCTGATAAACGACGCGGTGTTGGCCAGAAACGAAATCACGGTTTCGATTAATTCCACAGCCCCGTCCATCAGACCCATGAAGAGGCCTTCGTCTTCATGTTTGTCGCCGGATTTTGCAAAAATTGCTTCGAGCGGTTTGGCCAGTAAGATTAAGAGTAGTGGCAGGCCGATCAAAAGCGCGATGACCCAAATCGGTGCGCCGCCGATTACGCCTAACCCGATCGCGCCCCAGTACAACACCAGCCCGACGATGCCGAATTTATCAACGATGCCCTTAAAATACTGCCCCGCGCTGAAACGGTTGAAGATGTTGAGCGCGATGCCGGTGCTTAATTGTATTACGCCTAGTGCTACTGCTGCGATGAGCAGGCGCGTCAGGTGCAGTTCGCCCGTTGGTCCGCCGTGGAGCGGTTCGATCATAAAGGGCGAATATCCTATTGCGCCTTCTTTGCCGAATACGCTGCCGTAAAGCATCAGGCCGAAAAATATTGCCGAGATGCCGGAGCAGATAAAGATGAATCCAAAATCGCGCACGGATTCTTTCTTGCTGCGGAATCGCAGTGCAAGCCCAATTGCTGCGAGCACTGCGCCCTGGCCGACGTCGCCAAACATGACACCGAACAGCACAAGAAAACTTATTGTCAGGAAGGGTGTTGGGTCTATTTCGCCGTAGGCCGGTACTCCGTAGTTGATGACAAGGAGTTTGAAGGGCTTGAAAAAACGATTTGTCGTCAGCGCTACGGGAACGTTTTTTTGGCGACCACCGCCGTGGCGGACAGGAGTTGCCTCAATGTAAGCGCGGCCTTTGGTGATGCTGTCGAGCCGTTTTTTAAGTTTAGGAATATCGCGTGTCGGCACCCAGCCGTTGGCAACGCAGCAAAACTGCGTCTTGCCAAAGGTGCTCATTGCTCGCAATGTGGCGGACTCAATTTCGAGCCTGCTTGCTGCCCGCTTGAGAAAGTCAGCTAGGCTTTCGGCGAACTCGCCGATGGTTTTTTGAGATTGTTCGAGTTTTTCATCGCAGGCGCGGATGGCTTGGTGAATGTTGGCAAGGGTCTGCGATGGGTTTTCCCTGAGCCCTGCGGGTTTTTGCTGAACGTTGAATGAGTGTTTTTCGAGCAGTGTTTGCAGGGCAAATCGTTTTTTGCGCGGGACGACGGCGATGACAAGTTTTTTGCCCGCCTGCTCTCCGGCGACAATCAGCGTACCAAAAGCGTTGAGTTCGTTTTCGAATTCCTCTAGCCCTTTCGCTGGCAGCCAGCCGATTTTAACCACGGTAAACGACAGCAGGTCGGGGTTGAAGGCTTCGATGGGCAGACCGGCGATGTTGCTTATTTCTTCTTCTTGTTTTTTCAGTCCGTCGAGGGTTTCGTTCAGGGCGGTGTGCTGCCGCATGATTTTCGCATCACGCTCTTCGATGTTGGGCAGTGATTTTTCGATTTCTTCGATCGTTGGCAGGCTGTCCTGTGCGCCTTCACGCGAGGGCTTCATGCCGAGGTTGTGTTGCAGCGCATGCACACGGGCCAGAAGGCCGCTGGCCTGTTCCTGTCGTTCGCTCACGTCGACGCTGGTCAGCATTTCGTCGTGCTCTTCGTCGAGCACGGGCACCAACTGCGCGCAGCCGAGCCGCCCGAGTTCGTCGATAGCGGTGCGTGCGTCGTGTTCAAGCACGACTACGTTGAGCCGGGACATTTCCAGTGATCTTAGCATTATTCTACGGTAATCAAATGAGTTTGCGCTTCATCGGTTCCGGCTCCTTGCCGGATGGCCTCGCTGAGACGCAGGAGGTCTTGCAGCTCAAATCGTTTCAGATAGCAAAACGATACCAGCAGCCCGAAGTCGAAAAGCGATTGCGTGAAAAGCCGTTTTGACGAGCGGTAGAGCCATTTCTGCAAAGCCGCTTCGAGGTCTTTGCAGGTTGCGATTGTTGCTTTGTCTGCCCCTAGAGCCTTGCTGATTCCCAGCGCGGTGGCGATTTCGGCGATATCGCCGTTTTGGAAAAGACGTATTCTGCTGGCAGGGTTTTTGAATACACCTTCTGGGATGACGAAGTCCTGTATTTCGTCGGGCGCAAGGTTGTAGGTGTGCAACGCGCGCCAGATGAAAAGGATGTTGTGGCAGGTGATTTCTTGCATAATTAATGATACGCATCGCTGTCGCTCGTGCGCGCTGATTCGCGTTATGCGCTTGAGACCTTCTTCCAGAAAGGCCTTTTCGACCGCCGTCTCCATAAAGAAGGCGAGATTGCTTCCGTCGAATAAGCCTGCGGTGTGCATGATTTCTGTGGCTATCGGTGCGAGTGGAATCGCGTTCGCAAGCGCCTTGATGCTTTTTGCATTAAGAATTTCTTTTGTGGGCAGGGCGAATTCTTCGGGCAGTTTGTAGAGCGTATCAATGATTTCATCCTGGTCGGTTTTTTGCGCCCGAGCGCGCAAGAGCGCCTTGAGATTTTCGATTTGGTAGCGGCGAATAATCCAGCCGAAGGCCTCTCTGCGTCGCCCGCTGATGAATTTGGCTAGCTGGACGAGGTCTTGGGTGTGCTGCGTGACTAGGGCCTGTTGGCCCTGGATGTGCGAGCGCGGGACTGTGCCGGAGAGGGTTTGCTCGAAGTACGCCGCGCTAGTCGCAAGCCGCGCCAGAGCCGTCAGCGATGGCCCCGCGTAGAGTTTGCTACGCAGGCCGCGGACTTTGGCGCAGAGAAAATCGAAATCTGTTGTAAGGATTTGTCCCATATTCAGGCAGAGTTGTTTTTAATACCGATAATTTTTTTGACGGCGTTTTGGATTGCGGCGCTCCGGAGTTCGGGCGCGATGTCTTCGGCGCTTGGTGCGTTTCGGCGGATTTCGTCGAGGCGCTGTTTTTTTTCGTCTTCAGCTGCTTTTGTTGATGACTCCGCAATTTCAGTGGCTTCTTGCTGGGCCTGGCTGCGGCGATTTTCGAGATCGGCACGGGCCTGATTGCGGGAATCTTCGATAAGGATTCGGGCCTGGGCGAGGCTGTCTTCGACGAGTTTCTGTGCCTGTTTTTCGACCGCGAGTATGTGTTGGATTATGTCGTCCATGGTTGGCTTCCCGGTATTATTCTACGCTGCGGATAATTTCCATAACGGTGGCGGCGTCTTTGGCGTTGCAGAATGCCTGCCGCATGGCGGGCTTGCTGAAGATTTGCGCGATCTCGGCGAGCGCGGCTACGTGCGGGCCTGGATGGTCGGGCTGTGCGATCAGCAGGATGATTGCCTGAACGGGCTGGCCATCGATGCTGTCGTATTCGATACCTTCGTGCGAAATGCCGACGGCGCCTACGAGTTGTGTGGTTTTGGGGTCTTTGCCGTGGGGCACTGCGAGTCCCTTGCCTATGCCGGTGCTTTGGTGGGATTCGCGTTGGTGGATGGCTTCGAGAGCGGAGTCGCGGTCGGTGATCTTGCCGCTGCGGATGAGTATCTCGACCATTTCCTCGATGGCTTCTTCTTTACTATCGCTTTCGAGGGGGATTTTGATGACGCTTTCGTCCAATATCTTGAGCAGTTGCATATTGTGCCTCAAAAAAAATCGTGAAGGATTGTGATGTAAACTGCTGTTCGTTTGCCGCAGCAGATTTTGGCTGGACAAAACGGCTTTCGGTTTCGGAGAAAAGCAGTACCCGGTAAATTATGTCTCCGGGTGGGCTGGGGGCGTATCCCGTTTTGCATACCCGTCAGTATTGCAGAATGGGTTGCGTCCTGTTGCGCCATCAAAGTTGTCGTGCAGGTGCGAAATCATCGTAAGGCTAATGTTGTGCGCGTGCTGTGTCAAGCGAAAAGTCTCTGTGCGTTGAGTGGTGTGATGCAGGATATGTCGGAGAATGCAAAAAGGGCCGCAGGTTTTTGCGCCGCGGCCCTCGGATGTCGTGTTGTTTTTTGAGTGTTACTCGTCGACGTTGTTCTGGTTTTCGGCTTTTACTGACCGGTAACGCTTGACTATCTTTTCGTAGCCGGGGATGCCTTTGACATCAGAATCACGCGATGTTTTATCGTACTCCTTGTCCTGATTGCGCCCCCACTCGTCGCCGCGATCCCTGTTTGCTGGAGCGGTGTCGGTAATGCCTTCTTTGAGGCCGCCGGGTTTGGTGGGAGAGTCCATGATTACGTTGCCGGGCTTTTCGCCGCCAATCATCGGGCTTGCCTGCGGGTTTCCCTTTTGTTTGGCCTCTTCGTCGAGGATCATCTGAATAAGTTTTTCGAGTTTCTGGATGACGACCTCTTGTTTGTCCTGCGTTTTTTTGCCGAGGTCTTGATTGGGCAGATCTTTTTCGGCCAGATCTTTCATCGTGGATCGGGCGTCTTCAAGCATGTCTATTGCCGGGTTACCGGCAGCTAGAGCCGGAACCGAGGCGAGCATGAAAAGAGCGATGCATGTTGCGCAGATTGCTGTTTTGAAATGGTTCATATTTATGCCTCCTTGTATCCAGGTTTATTTTTTTTGCTTTTTGAGTTCTTCGATGATGGCCTTGGTTAATTCTGCGACTTCAGCCTGCTTGGTACTCAGGCGCTCGCAGAGCCTGGCCTTGATTTTCTTTTTGTAGGAAGGCATCGGAGCCTGATATTCCTTGTTTATCTCTTCGGTATCCGACTTGATGGTTTCTTCCAGAAACTTCAGCAGCTTGATCTCTGCCAGTTTTGGCAGAAGCTGCGGCTTCTGTTTCTTTTTCTTTGCTTCTTGTGGTTTATTTGGTTTCTTTTTCTTTTGTTGCTGCTCTTTGAGGCTGTCGAGTTCGTCTTGAAGCGTCAGGCGCAGCATTTGGAGGTCTCGTAGTATCCGGTTTTCAAGCGAGAGGGTGCCGCTTTTAACGTTTTGCTCATCGAGCAACACCACCACTTCGTTCATGTTTGCCTCAACCTTCTTGAGCATGTAGACAAAGACGTGTTTGCCGTCTTCGTTGAGAAGTTTGGACATCATCCCGGCTGTGCGCGAGAGACCCTCTTCGTCATCTTTGATTTCGTTGAGTTCGGTGAGTTGTGAACGATCGAATTTGATATCTTCATCGCGTAATTTTACATTCTTTTCCAGAGCTTTTTTCCTGATGTCTTCCTTGTATTGGTAAAGGTTGTTAGTTGTGTCGTAAATTGCTTCCTGGCGTTTGATCATGGCCTCCAATACCTTTTTGATCTCCATGAGCTTCTTAATCTGGTTCATGAGTGCGTAGTCTTTTTCGAGATCTTTAATGGCCTCTTCAAGGGCTTTTTTGGCGTCTTTCTGGGCCTGTTGGGGGCTGGATTTGCCTTTTCCCTCGCTATCTTTGGGCGGGCCGGGCGGGCCGGGTTTGCCGCCTTGCCCGCTATTTCCCTTTGCGGATTTTTCGGTGGCTTCCCTGGCTTTTGCTATGTTTGTTTTGGCCTGATTGCTTGCGTCGGAGAGCTTGGCTTTGTCCTGAAGTTTTTTCAGTTTTTCAGCGAGCGCTCTTTGTCTTTCGGCGAGTTTTTTCAGCTTGTATTCTTGCGATTTGGCTTTTTTTACTGCTTCGTCCAGTGCTTCTTCAAGCGCTTTTTTTGTTTTTGCGAGTTGCTTCTTCGCCTCTTCGCCTGCGGCCTGTGCTTGGCCCTTGCCACCCGAACCTGACATAGCTTTGCCGGCAGCCTTCATAGCTGCGCCAGCTGCGCCGGCAGACCCTGCGGCCTTTGCTGCTGCGGCTTCGGCTTTGCTGGCCTTGCCATCTTTGCCAGCTCCTTTGCCGCCCGCCATTGCCTTGAGCTGCTCGGTGAGTTTTTCGGTTTCTTTTTGCAACTTGTCTTGGGGTTTGTCTTGCTTGGCGTAGTCTCCGCCTTGTTGTATTTTGTCCAGAATGTCTTTTTGCGCTTGTTCGAGCTTGTTGACATCTTTGATGGCATCCTTAATATTGTCCATCGTTGCGGTTGTCGAGGGCATCTGCTTGAGTATTTCGTTCATCTCGGCATGAATCACGCGCAATGCAGCGATGATTGCCTTGAGATTGGCGAGTTTCGTGTCGAGATCAAGGTCGTAGCCCTTGAGGAGCAGCTCAATCTGATCGAGCCGTGCGAGCAACGTCTGATCTTTTGCTGCCGCATCTACATTTTCCTGATCATTGAGCATTTCGATAATAATGCCCATGTCGCCGAGCAGGTCGGTTTCGCCGGATTCGGCATATTTCAGGACGGCTTCGTACTGTTGTTTCTTTTTTTCATCGGTTTCGGTTTCGGCTAGTTTGCGAAGCCTGTTCAACAGGTTCTGGATCTTTTCTTTGATCAATTCGTGTTCTTTGACGACTTTTGCCGTGTCGTCTACTGCGGCACTCAGGCCGGATACCAAGACGGGCGCCCCCAGAAAAAGCGCCAGCAGTATCAATAAAATTGGTAAACGTTTCATCGTACGCTCCTTATTAATATCGCTCAGTAATTTATCGTGTGCTTTCCTTCCTATCCTACTGTTTACGCACTATATAACCACAAAA
>CAYSUZ010000039.1:0-8222 GCA_964434335.1 uncultured Planctomycetota bacterium
TATTTCGTGGCTCATCCTGGCCAGAAATTCGCTTTTTGCTTTGCTGCCTTCCTCTGCTGCGACTTTCGCTGTCTCAAGGTCTTGTGTTCGCTCGACTACGCGAAGCTCCAGCTCGTCGTGAGATTTCTCAATCGAACTCATTGCCTTTTTGAGTTGCTCGCTGCGGCGATTGAACCAGTACGCAAGGACGCCGAGTTCGTTTTGGTTTTTGATATTAACGCATTGGCTGTCGGTATGGACTTCTAAGTCGTTTTGCAGTTGACTGGTCATTGTTGCTAATGGACGGATAAGAATTTTTTTCAACAGAAAAAACGCAAGCACGATAAGGATGCCTGTGACGATCATGCCTGACAGCACGATAGCTCTATAGATTGCGTTGGTTGTTGCTGCTATTTCCCGTAGAGGCCTGATAATAACAATTTTCCAGTACGTGCCTGGGACTTGGAACACATCTCCAACAGCAGGCTCGCCGAAGAACATGACGTCAGTTATTTCAAAATTGGTGAGGTGGTCGTCGTGGGAATTCGATTCCGTCTCGATATTCATTAGCGCCGCTACTATTAATGGTGCTTTTTCCTCGCTTATTTGATAACTCTCGTCGGCGATTTTTTTGGCAAGAGTACTTTGGTAATTTTTATTCTGCTTTGCTTTAAGCAGAGTATTTTCGTTGATCTTGTTGAGGATGTCGGCAATGGGGCGAAAGGCAGGATCTGTCTTAGCCAGATCGTCGGCTAGTATCGTGTGAAAAGTATTTTTGCCCAGTTCGTCTTTTGTGGGAATCCTGACTTTGGACATGTCTGGAAAGCATATAAATCGATTGTATTGATCAACTACAAATGCGTGCCCACCTATTTTGTGTGAAGCTTCTGCAATAAATTGCCCCAGTCCTTCCAGTTTCAAATCAACCCCTACAACACCGTATAGCTTTCCGTTTCGAAACATAGGGACTGTGCAGGTAACCATTGGCTGGAGCGAATATGGATCGATGTAAGATTCTGACCAGATAACTCTGTCGTTTTTTAGATACTTGGCGGGAACGTACCACTGCTCATTATGATAGCCAGAGCTATCGGGGTCGTTGTAGTCGTCGTAATATTGAAGGATTCCATTTTGGTCGCGGCCCCAGAAGAAACTACGTCTTTCCACGTCTGGGCTGAATTGATACGGTTCAGGCCAGATTCCGCCTCCAGCGATGAATGCTTCCGTTCCTTCGTAATTCAATATCCCCGCAAGCACTGTCTTGTGGATATCTACATCGTGTGGCAATTGCTCTGCTGCATTTGCCAGCGCAATAGCGAGCGATTCTGCCAGTGCCATTCGAGCTTTGAGTTTAGCTACCATGTTCTGACCAGTTTCGTGGGTCAGTTGATAGGATTGCTTTTCCAGATGACCTTTGGCGGCTATTTTGATCACCAGTATGGCTGATAGCGAAAGGACAATCCAAAGCCCCAGGAGCATAAGAGGTATGTGAAATGCAAGCCGACGATACCAGTGCAAAGATATTTTTTTAAGTTCTTTCACTTATATAGTCCTTAAATGTAGTGCCTAAAGAATTCCTTATGGTGGGGGATCAGCTGATTTGATTAGTTATCGATTTGAGGAAAAGCATTATCGATATGATCTGTCTTGCTTATCGGTTATATTTGTTGGGAATATTTATCTAAAATCCGATTAATCCGACTTGCAACGGAAAGTGGATATATGTTGGGGGTTGGGACAGGAGGGCAAAATTATGGAATTCGTCTATATAGGATAGCCTTGCCATCAGGAAGATCAAATTCACAAATTCTTTCGAATTTCTTTCCGGCTTCCGGAATAGAGAAGTAACGTTTTGTTGTGGGGTGAATCGGATCCGGAAATTGATACCCCGTTTTATATATCACGTAATCCGAAATGCTTGCTATTGCATTGGCGTATTCATTTTGCTCGGGATATTTGATCTGGAAATCATGGCCGCTTAGCAGGGCGGCGAGATCGAAACCTTTGGCATTAAAGAATGGGTGGTGTGCCAAGAATGCAACGCGGATTTTTCTCTTCGGCCCTTGCATATTATGGTATTTCTCAATAGTCTGCGCAATCTCTTCTATTTTCCAGTCGCGGTTCTCGGATATATCGACCAGCTCCACGTGGGCAAAAGATATGGTAGAGGCGTAAAACAAACCCATCATACATGCCAGGCCAATTGTTGCTGCGGAGATTTTTCGCCCAAGGCCAGAGCGTACCGACGCTGCCAGATATCCCAGCAGCACGCATCCACCCGGCAGAAGCGGCAGCAAAAAACGTATGCGCTGGTCGCCGGTCGTGTTCAGGAATGCGTAAGACAGTACGACCCATACGGCGAAAAGCCAAAGATCGATTTTGCCGCCTACGACCCGCAGCCCTTTTTTGCGAAAAACCAACGCGAGTATCAGCACGATGACCGCCGCCGCGATGATCGCGGGAAGCAGCCCGTTCCATGCGTTCCAGATAAGCCCGGGGTACTTGGTTATGCCGGGGTGCGTTTGACCATGCTCTTTGGCGACTGAACCGTAGCCATAATCAAACAGAAAACGCTTGATCTCTAAATAGTTTGGCATGTACCAGACCACCATAACGGCAAACGCACAGGCGAATCCTCCTAAAAAATTGAACACGCGTGTGATTTGCGCACGGCTTTCTATCATTCCGCGAATCAGGCAATAAAGGACTGGCCAAACGAGATACACGAGTCCGATGGGGTTGGTAAGCATAGCCAGCCCCGCAACAATCCCTGCCGCAATCGCCCAACCAGTTTTTTTGAAGTAAGCAGACTTAATAAGAAATAGAATCACCAATGAGACCATCATCGCCAGTGGCAATTCCGTGCGGAGGCGAGACATAAACGTTAAATTGGGTATCAGGCACATAACCGTAGCCGCCGCTAATATCCCCGCGAGACGGCTGTAGCGAGCTGCAAGCAAAAATACGGTCATGCCGATCACTGCTATGCAGAATGTGTTCAGATACAGTGCGCTCTCGACGCTGACGGGAAATACATAATAGAAAAAGGATGCCATCAAAGGCACCAGCGGCGCCTGATTGGGGCTGAATTCAACGAAATGCTTGTAGGCTTCGCCGAGATCATCGCTCATCATCTGATGCAGGCGGACGCTCATGATGGTGAAGTGCGCCTCATCCCACAATTCAGGAACTTCATCAAGATGGTTCGAAGATCGCCAAAGCTCGCTGCGTATTCCCAGCCCGATCGCAAAAAGAACGATGCAGAAAAGGATAATTAGCGTTGTGCGTTTGTTTTTTATTGTTGAAATCATGCAGGCAATATACATTTAACAGCGAGTCGTTGCAAGACGCTAAACAAAAAAAAGGCCCGGATAAACCGGGCCTTTGAGATGTGCTTGCGTTATTCTGCAGTGTTGAAACGGACAAAGCGTTTGACTTTTATCTCCGCGCCGACTGCTTTGCCAACTTCGGCGATGTGCTGGAGCACAGATAATTTCTGCTCCTTGATGAAGGGCTGCTCGACTAGCACAAATTCCTTGAAGTACGCTTCAACCTTGCCGGTGATGATTTTGTCCTGGATTTCCGCGGGCTTGTCCTTGATTTGCTCACGGTAAATCTCGCGTTCTTTCTCAACAACCTCCGCGGGCACTTCGTCGCGGGTTGTGCAGGTAGCGTTGAGCGACGCAGCTTGCATACAGATGTCCTTGGCAAGTGCTTTTATCTCGTCCTTGCTGCGGGCTTCGGCAGGGCACTCAAGTTCGACGAGAACGCCGATCTTGAAGTTGCTGTGAACGTAGAAACCGATGAGACCGCTAGTGGTTGTGAGCTTAGCAGCACGACGGAATATCATGTTCTCGCCGAGTTTGGCTATTGCATTGGTGAGGGTCGTTGCCAGAGAGCCATCGGTGTCGTATTTTTGCGTCTCGTTTTCGATTCCATCGATGTCCCACGCAGATGCTTTGGCAGTAAAGCCTTCGACCATATTTCTGAATTCGGGGTTCTTTGCTACGAAGTCTGTCTCGCAGCTGACCTCGGCCATCGTAGCCGTAGTCGCGTCCTCGGAAAGTAGCACAACAATGCTGCCGTCTTTTACCGAGCGCTTTGCCTTTGTTGCTGCCTTGATTTCGCCCTTTTTGCGCAGGAGTTCAATGGCCTTATCTGTGTCGCCCTCTGCCTCGGCAAGGGCGTTACGGCAGGCCAGCATGCCCAGGCCCGTCCTGTCACGAAGTTGTTTTACCATAGCGGCTGTAATTGCCATTGGGTGTTCTCCTGTATAATTGATTCCTGGTGCTTTTGAACACGGAAGGGCACTAGGCCCTTCCGTAATTTGATTCGATATTTGCGATAGATTATTCTGTCGCGGTTTCGGTCTGGGTTTTGTCGTCGGATACCGCCTTTTCGCTTGCTTCAGCTTTGGGGGTTTCTTTCACTGCTGCCGGTGCTGCTTCAGCCTTGGGGGCTGCTGGTGTTTCTTTCACTGCTGCCGGTGTTGCTTCAGCCTTGGGAGCTGCTGGTGTTTCTTTCACTGCTGCCGGTGCTGCTTCAGCCTTGGGGGCTTTGGGTGTCTCTTCCGCTTTGGGGGCTGCCGGTGCTGCTTCAGCCTTGGGAGCTGCTGGTGTTTCTTTCACTGCTGCCGGTGCACCTTTTGCTGCTGCGGCTGCCGCTGGTGCGGGTGCTGCTTCGGCTGGTTTGTCGTTGCGTCTGTTGTCTCTACCACCGCCGCGTCCGCCGCGCTTCTGCCCACCACCTTTACGGCCTTTGGGTTCTTTTTTCTTCATCGATGCCATTGCTTCTTCGGGCGTTGGCATGTCGTTGGGATCTTCAATTATTCTGGCGCCGTTGGCGATAAATTTCTTGATTCCTCTGTCGATCGCGGCTTCCAGCTCACCGATAATAATCTGGATCGAACGCATCGCATCGTCGTTGCCCGGTATGGGAATGTCGATCAGATCAGGGTCGCTGTCGGTGTCGATCAGTGCGACGACTGGGATTCTCAGTTTACGCGCTTCTTTGACCGCGATCATTTCCTTGCCGGGGTCGATAATCAGCAGGGCGCGAGGCATTTTGTTCAGAGTTCTGATGCCGTCGAGGTTGCGGATAAGTTTGCGTTTCTCGCGCATGAGCGAGGAAATCATTTTCTTGCTAAACCGCTCGATCTCGCCGGTTTTTTCCATGGTCTCGATTTCTTCGAGTCTGCTCAGACGCGAACGTACCGTGGTGTGATTGGTCAGCGTGCCACCCAGCCATCTTTCGACAACGTAGGGCATTTCTATTTTCCTGCCCATCTCTTCGACGAGCGCCTGTGCTGCGCGTTTGGTGCCTACGACGAGGATTTTGCCGCCTTCCGCAGTAACGTTTTCAAGAAACAACGAGGCTTTTGCAAGTGCGTTGCAGGTTTTCTTGAGATCGATGATGTGGATAAGTTTGCGGTTGCTGGCGATGTACTCGCGCATTTTGGGATTCCAACGGCTGGTACGGTGTCCGAAATGGACTGCTGCTTGGGCGAGGTCAACTACTGATTCGATTGGCAATACCTGCTCCTTTAATCTGCACAAGCCTTCAGGTTACCTCAATGTGCCGCCATGGCATGTGGGGCATTGCCTGTGCTCGTTGCTAAGTAGATTTTTTAGGGTTCTATCAAACTTGGCCGCAGTTCCCCACCGCAGGCCACCAAAGACTGCACACTTTATCAGTTATCTCATGATTGTCAACAAAATTATGAAGAAATACCTCTCCTCGTTTTTGCAGAAATGTCCGACCGCTCTGTATAATTATAAATGTCAAAATGAGCGGATGTTTTGAGTAAATCAAAGCCGTAGGCGTCAAAACATCGGCCTCCCTGACAAATTTACATAATCGGGATATATTTGGATTATCAGGGAGAAATGGCCATGGAAAATTTGTCGACTCTAAAAAGTTATAAAGATCAGTGGCTGATGAGGGTTGCGGTCAACGTCGTGGTTGACGATTGTCGCCGGGTTGGGCGGAGCCGTGAATTTAACTACTCTCAGTTGCGCGTCAGCGAGGGTTGCGCAGACGGTTATTATAATTGTGCGGATCCGAATTATCCAAAAGGTGGAATTCTTGATCTGCTCTGTTTGGCCGAAAAAGCCGCGCGTCTGGCACCGGATATTAAGGCTCTGGTTGAGGAATTGCCAAAAAAACAGCGAAAAGTCGTTTTGATGAGTTTACGCGATGGGATGTCTAACAAAGAAATTGCGAAGATGACCGGACTCAACGAGCGCACCGTTTCTAGTAACCTGGCGCAAGGCAGGAAAACTCTGAGGAAATTTATTGACAGGTTAATCCCCGATGAATTGCAAAGACGTAAGCAAACGCATACAAGACGGACTTATGCGGCATCCGCCAAAGGATCTGCGAGAGCACCTGCGACGATGCCGCGCATGCAGCGAGTGTTTTCTGGGAATCTGCGATACTGACTGCCTTGTAGGTGGCGCTTTGGATGCCGACGGGCTCGATGCCGCCGCGCAAGCGCGAATTTTGGGGCGGTTGAGAGCCTTGCTTAAATCCGAAAAAAATCGGACAACTACCCGCCGGGGATGAATCCACGCCTTTTCGGTAGTCGGCAAGCGATATCAGCTTTTGTTGCCCAAAGCGTTCTTCTTGGGTTGACCTTTCCGGCAAATATCTTATCCTATCCGCATGTCTCTTAACGCATCCGAAATATCCGCTGCGGTCGATCAAATATGCGATGCGATAAATCGCGGCGAAGTTCACGATATCCACGAGCCACAGCCCGGAGAGTTTGTGCTGATGATTGGTGGTGGCGAAAAGACTGCGCGGCTGCTTATTTCATTGCAGGCGAAATTTTCCCGCATTCATCTCCGCACCCGGCGCGTCAAGGCTCGCAAATCTCTTGGCCGTTTTGCGGCGGCGCTTCGCAATCATCTTCGTGGCGCAATAGTCGATCACATCGAGCAGCACGGCGGAGATCGCATCGTGAAATTCGATATGCGCGCGTCTGACGGCTCGCGGCTTTTGCTTATCGCTGAGCTGATGGGGCCGGCATCTAATCTTTTTGTTCTCGACGCCGAAGGCCGCATCGTGCTGATGTTCTCTGACAGAGGCAGCGCCGGTCGTGAGTTTGCGCTCGGCGCGGACTATGCTTTCCCCCAGTCACCCAAAGGCGCAAAGGAGCTCGTGCGGACTGAATTTGCCGGAACGCCGGATTATTCGGAAGCAGTCGAACGATTCTATGACGATACGATGCTGGCAGAGGCCTTCCGCAATGAACGCGTAAAGCTGATGGCAGACCTCAAATCTCGCAGAAAAAAACTTCGCCGAAAAGTTGGCAAGATACGTGAAGATTTGCTGAATTGCTCGCAGCATGACGAACTTCTGCGAAAGGCCGAATTGCTCAAAGCCAACATTCACAAGCTAAAGCGCGGTTTGTCGGTGGCGGTGATCGTCGATTATTATGACAGCGCCATGCCGGAGATTGAAATTCCTCTCGATCCCAAAGTCCCGCCAAAAGTTTCTATGGAGCGCATGTTCAAGCAGGCTGCTAAGCGCCGGATTGCCATGCCGATTATCGAAAAGAGGCTTGAGGGTATTGAGGATACTCTTGTTAAGATAGAGCAGGCAATCTGTGATCTTGAGACTGTCGAAAATCTTGAGGGCGTTGCCCAGATTAAGACGCAAGTTGGGAGCGCTCGCTCGAAACCAGCACGAAAGCGCCGGAAGAAAACCGCCGAGGCACTTGGCCCGCGCTCGTTTGTTTCAGCCGAGGGGATGGAGATTCTGGTGGGGCGCAGCAGTCGCGATAATGATATGCTTACGAAACGGATCGCGCGTGGCAACGATATGTGGATGCACGTCCAGAATCGGCAAGGCTCGCATGTGGTCATTCGAATTGTTCGCGGCAAAAATGCCTCGCTTGAAACGCTTCTGGATGGTGCTAACCTGGCAGTTTATTACAGCAAGGTGCGCGGTTCATCCAAAGTTCCGGTGGATTACACCTATTGCAAATACGTCCGCAAGCCCAAAGGCGCGGTCGCTGGTTATGTAATATATTCCCAAAATAAAACCCTAATGATCGACCCCGACGACGCGCGACTTGCGCGGCTGCTTGGCGCAGACGCCGCATCGTAGTTTGCTGTTGCCAGACGTTTGTCTATTTGGTATAAAATGCGCGATATGTTCAGAGCAAAACGGGATCAGAATATGAAAGCAATCATAAGAATTTCCGCACTGCTAATTCTCGCGGTTGGAGTTGCGGCCTG
>CAYSUZ010000040.1:0-8201 GCA_964434335.1 uncultured Planctomycetota bacterium
GCAGGGATTAAGCGCGGCGATGTCGGCAAACAACGCCTCGGCCTCAACGGTGGTGAGTTCTTTTTCGGCGCGGCCTTTTCCGGCGCGGCAGTGCAGGCAGTGAAGATTGCAGGCCGTCGTCGCCTCCCACGCCACAAGGCGCGGCAGAAAAGCGTCATCCGATTTGTGCGGTGTCGGTTTCATTCTTCGTCGTGAATTTCGTCGTCGGTCAGATAGCACGCAGGTTCTTCGGCCCAGATGTCGCCGCTTATCGCCTCGGCACGCGCGCGCATACCACCGCCGCAGGTGTCGAAAAATCTGCACGTCGCGCAGCGCCCGGTGATGTGATCTTTGCGGCGGCGCAGTCCGGCCAGCAGTGCGTTGTCGCCATCGTTCCAGATTTCGCTGAAGCGCCGCTCGCGTACATTGCCCAAAATATGCGTGCGCCAGAATTGGTCGGGAAACACGTCGCCATCGCAGCTCACGCAGCCAATGCGCTCGCCCGATGAATTGCCGCCATTGGCGCGCAGCAGGCGCAGGGTTTCGGCAGCCCGCGCGGGATCGATTTCGCGCTGTTGGAGATAGAGAAAAACGCCATCGGCGGGATTGTCGACGGTGAGGACTTCGATCTCGGCGTTTTGCGCGGCAAGCTCTTCGGTGCGGCGAAAGATCGTTTCGACGGCGCGGCGCATCTCTTCATGCGACAGGTCGTCACCAGCCATCGCGCGGCCACGGCCAGAATAAACGAGGTGATAGACGCACAGGCGCGGGATGTTGTTGTCGCGCACGAGGTCGAAAATGTTGTCGAGATCGCCGACGGTGCGACGCGAGAGCGTGAAGCGCACGCCGACGCGGACTTTGGCGGCGAGACAGTTGCGTATGCCGCCGAGCGCCTGTTCAAACGCGCCCGGGACGCCGCGAAATTCGTCGTTGGATTGCGCCAGCCCGTCGAGACTCACGCCCGCGTAGGCAAAGCCCGCCTCGCGGATGCGCTCCGCCATCTGCGGCGTGATGAGCGTGCCGTTGGTCGAAAGTACGGGCCGCAGGCCGCGACTGGCGGCGTAGATGCCGAGTTCGATTACGTCGGGGCGTATCAGCGGCTCGCCGCCCGAAAAAAGCAGCACGCGCACGCCGAGGTCTGCGAGGTCGTCGATGAGCGCGCGCGCCTCGTCGCCGGTAAGTTCGTTTTCGTTCGTCGTTGCGCCGGATTCGGAGTAGCAGTGCGCGCAACGCAGGTTGCAGGCCGCCGTGCAATTCCACACGACCACCGCCGGAACAGTTCTGCCACCGACTTCGCGTACGCCCGCCGTTGCGCCGTGTCCGTAACGCATCGCGTCCGACGGGCCCAGCCGCCCGCAAAGCAATCTCGTGATGCTAATCATAGTTTGTTCTCAATTATGCGCATTATTTTTTCTTCGCGACGAGAATGCTCTCGATATCGCGCAGGATGTTTTCGTTCACGTCGAATTCGCCGTATTTCCGCCCGAGGATGCCGGGATAATATGGTGCCGTCTGTGCCTTGCCGTCTTTCATCGAAACAATCAGATACATCCGCAGTTGGTCGTGTACAGGCGCGAGTATGCCGGCATTAAGCGAGACCAGCATTTGATTTCTTTCCAGAAACCGATCCTGTTTGCTTTTGTTGCCGCCGCCCATGGTAATTATCCCGTTCCCACTTCTGATTGCTTCATTGATGCCCGGCGCAGAAATGACTTCACCATCGAGAATGATCGCGAGACGACGTTCCTCTTCTTTGAGTTTTGCAGTCAGGTCTCCAAAACGCTGGACAGCGGTTTTCCGCAAGCGAAAGCTGACTACCGGATGCCCTTGCACATCATTATCAGGTCGGAAATTTTCAAAATCTTTCGAAGTGATGGACGGCGCGGTCTCGACCAGAATCCAGCCGCCTTGTTTTGGTATATCATGAACCTCGTAGCCTTCCGGCGGCACGGGATGATTTCGCACTTTCGTTTTCCGAAAAATCTCATCGGCTTCGGCGTATTTTGCAACAATCTCATTCGGCGCTTCGGCCTTGAATTCCAGTTTGGAGGACTTAAACACTGGAGCGACTTCGTTGTATTGCGTTTCCGGTGCAATGATCTGAATGATACCGTCGTCTTTTGTGCGGACAAAAATATCGGGGACACTGCTTGTCTTGAAGCAGAGCCTAAGGCCGTCAACCAGTGCGGAGGTCAAGTCGGGGTTTTTCGCGCGAAGTTCGATCAGCATCCAGTTGTTCGGTTCGCCTTTGACTTCACGGTCGGTGTCCGGCTCGCCTTTGACTTCACGGTCGTTGCCCGCTGGCGGAGAAGGCATGCGGGGCGCACTTATGAGACTCGGCTCCGGAAAATAGTAATACCAGTTGCCTGGGTGTTTTTCTAAATCAAAGGAATAGTGCGGCAACAGGCAGATCGCGCCTTTGCAATTATGCGCGTTGCCCAGAATCTTGCATGAATCCTCTCCCAAAGTAATAATGACAATTCTGTTTTTCGGCACGCCCTTCTTCTCCAGGAAACTGCGAGCGGTTACAAAGTTCTCCTGGAACTCCTCCGACGAAGGCTTCCGGCTGCTTTCGCCGTGGTCGCCCAGATCGGGCGCGAGTACGGCATAGCCCTTTGACACAAGATCGTCGATCAATGGATCCCATTCTCTGCGGTCGGCAATATAAATGCTAGGCATCAAAAGTATGCCTGCGGGGTTTGGGCCCTTGCCGGGATAGTAGTCCGCGGAAAGCTCCACGCCGTCTTCGGTCTTGAAAGTTACCTTTTCCGCTACAGCCAGCGGCAAATCGATGCGCTCGATTGCCGCGTCCGATTCGGTCAGAAATTTCAACAGAGGATCGTTTATGGTTTGCTCAGGTTCGTCAGTGCCATCCCCGCAGCCCGCCAACAGCGCACCCGCGAACAAAACCATTATTGCAATCTTTCCGTATTTTTTCATGATCTTCTCCTTTGCCTCAAAAAGACTTGTAGCGTGACTAGGGACACATCCCTTCTCGTAGCAAAGGAGGAAGTGTCCCATCGCAGTTTCCAAAAAACCTTGTTCAATCGCAGGGGACGCGATACTCATCCTGCAGAATGCTCATCAGGATCACGTCGTGAAACGCGCCGTCGCAAAAATAACCATCGCGCAACACGCCCTCGCGGTGGAATCCGTTTTTTTCGTAATAGCGAATCGCCTCGGCGTTGAAATCGAACACGCCGATGCCGATGCGATGCAGATTCATTTCGCCGAAAGCGAAGTCCAGCAGCAGCCGCATCGCCTCGCTACCGTAACCCATGCCCACGCAGTCGCGCTCGGCCAATATCATGCTCGCGTCGGCGCAGCGCCACGGCTTGGATATCCGCAGCAGGCCCGCTTCGCCGATGGGTCGGTCGTCTTCTTTTATCACAATCGTAAACCAGCGGCGGTCTCTGTCGGCGACCACTCCGTCAAACCACTCTTCAATCGACACCTCGTTATGTGCCTGTGGCACGCCGATTTTTCGGCGCAGATCCTCGTCATCCATCCAGCGACGCACGTGCGGCAGGTCCTCGCGTGTCATCGTTCGCAGGCACAGCCGCTCGCCGTAGAGTCTGATATTGTCGGGCATAAGTTTCATTTCTCGTTTTCGTATTAAGTGCGGCGAAAAACACAGCCGCTTTACTTTTCGTCAGTGAGTGCCAGCCTTGGCAGACAGCCCGGCTATGAGCGGCGGGCGAGTTTGTCGGCCAGCATCGCCACGAGGCCGCCGAGGAATATGTAGCCAATGATGACCTGTATGCTAATCACGACCGCGCCAGTAATAGTCGCGGCGTGGATGTCGCCGAAGCCCAGCGTCGTGAAGGTGACGAGGCTGAAGTAAAAATACGTCAGGAAATTGCTCGGATCCAGCGAGCTGGTTATCTGGATCATCGACGGGAAACACAGATAGACCAAGGCGAAAAGCACTGCGATCATCTGCGACCACGCCGCCCACAAAACCCAGTTGCGGCCGCAGTCCGACGTGATGCCCCACAGCCAGTGCCACGTCGGGTGGCTCTTGCGGACAGCGTCGAGATACTGCTCGTCGGAGATATAGCGCTTAAACAGTGGCGCTTCCCACGTCGGCAACGCCGAAGCGTCGGTATGGTACATCGTCGTCGCCAGCCACATCACACCAAGATTCGGCGCCGTGTCGGTTTTGTGCCATTCGGGTACGAACGCCTGCCCCGCGAATCGGCGCACGAGAAACACCATCAAAAAATCGATCATGCGCGTCATCACACGACCTATCGTCATCAGGCCCTTCTTGATGGCCGGCGGATAGCGGCGGTTGCAGGTGTAGAGGGGATTGAGAAAGCTCGTTACCTTGTCGCCCTCGGCGACGTTGCAGCGCGCAAAGGTCGCACCGCGCAAATCGGTGGACCACATCTTCGTGCCCGCGATGTTGCAGAAATGAAACCGCGAGCCGGAGAGATTGGAAAACGCCAGCAACGCGTCGCGCAGGTCGCAGCGGCGGAATTGCGCGAGTTCGAGATTGGAGAGACTGATGTCGGCGCCGGAGAGGTCTTCCTCGAAAAACAAAATTCCGCGCAGGTCGCGGAAGTCGGTCTGTCGGGCTTGATGCACATAGAAAAATTCCGGGAACGCCAATTCGTGGCCGCTGAATTTGGCCGTGATCGAAGTAAACGAAAGCGTTTTGCTGGAGTGAGTGTCCTTCTTTTTCGACGCCCGCAGGCGCGAAGTAATTTCGGCGCGAAAAACCTGGCCGGGGCGCGTGTACCATCGCGCGCGCAGCTCCAGCGCCAGCGTGCGGCGATACTGCACGCGGTCGTTAAAGTCCTGCGGCACAATTTCGGGTCGATGCCGATCGCCCAGCTGCATCAGACTGGCGAGGTATTCGTGGCGCTCGTCCCAGAACTCCACAGCCTTGTCCTCGGGAATCTCATCATCGCGCAGCCGGTAATCCTCGGCTAGAGCAACGTGTCTGCGGCAGATTCTGCGAAAGCGTTTTTTTAACTCTCTGATTGTCTCGGCACGTCTGTCGTTTCTGGCCGGATCGGGCATGGCGGATTCTCCTGCAAAAGCCAATTACGCCCGCAAGTTTACCACGCCGCCCGCCCTCGTGCAACCGGGCGGTTATCTAGGAGAATAAGCCTTGCGCATCTTTTCAAGTTTCATGCGGAATTCGGCGCGGATGGCGAGCGGGGTGAGCAACTCGGCTTCGTCGGCGAATTTCAGCAAAAACCGGAACAGCCACGGTTTGCCCGACGCGCTTATCCGCAGAACCTCGCGCCCGTCCGGCAGCACGCGAACCCGTTCGGCGCTCAACGCCTCCAGCACTCGCCGCGCGGTCCACGGCGCAAACGCAATCTCGCACGATAGATGATCTTTATCGGGCGTGTAAATCTCGCCGCGCCATCGCTCGCAGTCCAGCCGCTTCGGCACAGCAAATTTCTCATCGGTGATCTCGACCGATCGTATCCGATCCAGCCGGAACATCCGCTCGGCGTGCCGCAGATGGCAATCGCCCGCAAGATACCACTCGCCCGCATTCTCGACCACAGCATAGGGCGAAACTTTGCGGCGCGTCATCTCGCCGCGCGCCACGGAATAATATTCGATGACGATTTTGCGACTTTCGGCAATCGCATCGCGCAGGTCGTCGATGGTCGTGCCACGGAATCGGCGTTTGTCCGCCGAGGCGATCTGCGATCCGGTCGCCGGGTCGGCATGGATCGTGATTTTTATTTTTTTCGCCAGCGACTTTGCCGCGCCGGTATCATCGGGCAACGCTTCGAGCAGCAGGCTCAGGCTCATCGCCTCTCTGGGCGTCAGTCGCGTCGGCGAAGCCATGTGCGCGGCGCACTTCAGCGTAATCTCGTCGCCGTTGCGCACGAAGCCAATGTAGTCGTCGGGCAGATACGGCGGCACGCCGCACATCAACACGCGGTTGAGGTAGTCCTCGACGGCGGCCTCGGCACAGCCCATCAGCTGCGCGAGTTTGGCGGTGCTTATGCCGGGATTGCGCTCGGTCAGCGAGATCAGCAGCAGGATGTTGTTAATGTCTTTTGTGTCGTCGGCCATTACTCGCCCCCGCCGTAAATTGCCAGCGCGGTGGTCAGTGTTTTGCGCGCCGTCTTTACCAGGGCAGGCGGCGCAACGATTCGCGCCGACTCGCCGAATTTCAGCACCCACTTCACAAGCGCTCGCGGATCGGTCGCGCGGACTTCCAGCTCGCCCCAGCCATCGTCGCGCAGACAAAAATCTTCTCGCGCCGCGCCCGCACCCGCGTGATAACTGGTCTCGATCATCCACGCCACATCGGGGTGAAACTCAACCCGCGCGGTGGTCGTTTCAATGGCCTTGTCGTTGAGCTGCCACTCGGGCAGGCCCACGTAGGCGCACACGTCGAAGTTGGCGGGAATTTCGTAGGCGGCGTCCGGGCCGCGCGTAATTTCGGAGGCGATGCGTTCGATGTTATAAACGCGCACTTCGTTTTTCGTGCGACAGCGCCCTACCAGATACCATCGCCCCGACCAGACGGCCATGCCAAACGGCTCGACTGCGGTAGCGTGGGGTTTTTCGCGGGCCAGCGAGTGATAGAGAAACTCGACCGTCGCGCGACGTGTTAGCGCATCGGTAAGCGCGACGCGTTTGCGCTCGCTGCCTTTGTCGGCAGGCAATCCCAGCGAAAGAACGGTCGTCTCGGCGGGTTCGTCCAGCGCGTCAGCCTGGTCGGGCGACGATGCCACGAGTTTTATCAGAGCGCGGCGCGCCTCGGCGTGGATGCCGGTGTTCGGCCCGGCGAGGCCCGAAGCGATTACGCTAAGCGAAAGGGCTTCTTCGGGCGAAATCTCGATCGGCGGCAGAAACGAATCGCGCCTGCTGATGACGTATCCGTCGTCAAGCGTGATGTCGATTGGATGAAATCTATCGGCATCCCGTGAGCGCGGAGTTCGTCCTTGTCGCGCTCGAAGCGGCGTTTGAGCGAGGCATCGTCGACTTCATCGTCGTAGCCCACAACGTGACCGCGGATTTCTGACCACGGCACAGGCCGCCGCGACTTCATCAGGCACGAGACCAGATTCAGCAGCCGCTCGTATTTCGGGATTTTCTCCAGCGTCCTCTCCGTTCCTCGTTATCGTTTGCCTGCTTTGCCGAAAACAAACTGCGCCTTGCCCTTTGTATCGTTTTTGGCATCGTCGAGCGAGACGTTGTACGTGATTCGCCAGAGTTTCGCGGCGTTGTCGTAGTCGGTTTGCCAGTAGTCGTTGCCGTGAACACTCTGTTTTAGTGGCAGCCTCTTTTTGCCAATTTTGCGCATGAGCGTACTGCCCGAATTGCTCTTGAGGCCGGTGATCGTAACGGGCACGTAGCCCACGCCGCCGGTTATTTCGAATTCGGCCATTCCCGCACTGTTGGCTTCGATCATCGGCGGATAGGCGCGCAGCAGTCGCCCACGACTCACGTTTATTTTCAGGTCGTTGCCCTGTGCCTGGCGGTGAACCGGCTTCCACGTATCGCCGTTTTTGGCAAGATCGGCGCGCAGATTTTCGTTCGGCCCGTAATAATCCGCAGCCGATTTCGGAATCACAACCAGCTCCACGTCGAACTCGACAAAGTCGCCCGGTTTCAATTCGCTTAAGCCCTGCGGGGGAGACAGCTCGACATTTCGGCTTCTGCCCGTGCTATAAAACGAAGCGCAAGGCGTGGGGCAGTCCTTGCCGCCGAGCCGAGCCTTCCACGAACGCACGATCAGGCCGCGATTGGGCCACGCGCCGCCTTTGCCGCCGTTGCGGGTTTTGTGCAGCGAGAACCACGGCATGCGTCCTTCGCACGCAACAAAACGCTCGCTGTATTTTCGGTCGCATGATTTCGGCACCCACTCCTTTATCAAGCCCTTGTCGGCGCTGCCGCGTGCCATCAGGTCGAAAAAGGAATCGTTGTATTTGTCCGCGCCCAGCTGATAAAACGCCAGACGCTTGAAGGTCGTGGGTTTGAGTACGTCGTAGCGGACGTGATGATACGAGCGATTTATGTCGTCGCAGCGCGGCGTCGAGACGCTGATACGCGCGGCGATGTTGCCGTCGGCGCTTACGCCCGCAAAAATTGCTTCGGTCAGATTCGGCCCATATTGCGTAAAAGCCGTGCGCATCCGAGTGAGATACTGCTTTTTGTTTTTCGCGTCGTAATAAACGAGAAAGTCGCCGCCGCCGACATTGTTCGTCCAGTTCCATTTTACTTTGGCCTTTGGCGCC
>CAYSUZ010000041.1:0-8186 GCA_964434335.1 uncultured Planctomycetota bacterium
TGGGGTCAGTGTGGGGACGCGCATCGTTTTCTGGAGATTTTCAGTGAAGGCGTCGATCTGCAAAGCCTTGTCGGGATAATCGGTGATAATCGCATCGACTCCGCAGGCACGCAAATGACGGAACATGCCGGGATCGTTGATGGTCCAGACGTAGACGGGCAGGCCGTACTTGTGAGCACGGTTGATGAATCCGTATTTGAGTAGTTTGTAGTGCGGCAGGATCACATCGGCCCCAACGCGCGCGCAGCGTTTGAAAGGAAACGGCCCGCACAAACGCGCCTTCAGACGATTTGGCAGCCGCAGGCCAACGAGCAGGCCTGTTCGAATTTTCGGATCGATTTCTTTGACGCGCGCAACGACATCGTCGAAAAACGAGGTGACGAGAGCATCGGCGCAATCATCGATGTGTTCGCGGACAGCGGCGATCACGTCTTCCTCGCAGTCGCGCTCTTTGAGTTCGATATCGACCTTTATGCGGCCATTGCAGGTGCGCAGGACATCGGCCAGCGTCGGGACCTGTGGGGCAACCTCGTTGATCTCGGCGTAGGTCATCGCGGCAAGCGAGCGACGGCCTATTTTTTTGCCGTGGCATATCGCCAGGACACCATCGGCAGTGCGACGCACGTCAAACTCGACCATGTCCGCGCCGATCTCGATAGCCTTCTCAAAAGACGCGATTGTGTTTTCGGCGACGAGGCCTTTGGCTCCGCGATGTCCGCAGTAAAGCGGTCGTTTCTGTTTTTCGGTCATGGGCAGGATTCTACGCGCGATTTTGCCGTCTGTCAAAGGGCAGACAGGCATTTTTGAAATTTGTGCGCTTCGCTCCAACAGCCGCCGATTCGTTTTAACTTGACTTGACTATGAATCTGTCTATAATTTTCAATTCTTTCATCAAGCCACGGGAGAGGCTTGTGCTCTGGTGCCAGTCGGCAATCAGGTTCATCATATTACAATTAACGGATAATTCAAAAACAGTGAGGGCATTATGGCCAAAGCAGTAATCGCAAGCGCGTGCCGCACCGCCATCGGCAGGTTTCAAGGCGGCCTCTCCGGTATACGCGCACCCAAGCTCGGCGGCATCGCGGTCAAGGAAGCAATCGCACGCGCCGGTATCAAACCCGAAGACGTCGACGAAGTCATTATGGGCAACGTCATCAGCGCTGGCCTCGGCCAAAATCCCGCTCGCCAGGCACTGATCGAAGCAGGCGTACCGACAAGCGTCGGGGCGTTTACAGTCAACAAGGTCTGCGGCTCGGGTCTGAAGTCGGTAGTACTCGCGGCGCAAGCAATCAGGCTCGGCGACCACGACATCGTAGTCGCTGGCGGCATGGAAAACATGAGCAGCGCGCCCTACGTATCGCGCACACTGCGCAACGGCCAGAGAATGGGCGACGCGACGATAGTCGATTCGATGGTATTCGACGGGCTGTGGGAATTCTACAACGATTTCCACATGGGCAACACCGGCGAGCTGGTCGCGGAAAAATATAATATCTCTCGCCAGATGCAGGACGAGTACGCCGCCGAAAGCCACATCAAAGCGGCGAAGGCGATGGCGGACGGCAAGTTCAAGGCCGAGATAGTTCCCGTCGAAGTCCCTCAGCGCAAAGGCGATCCCATCGTGATCGATACCGACGAAGGCGTGCGGCCCGACACATCGCCCGAAGCAATGGGCAAACTCCGGGCGGCGTTCAAGAAGGACGGAACCGTAACAGCAGGCAACGCCAGCCAGATAAGCGACGGCGCAAGCGCGGTGGTAGTGATGAGCAACGAGAAGGCTGCGGCGATGGGTGTAAAACCCATAGCGCGGATAGTGGAATACGCCACCGGCGGCATGGATCCCGAATGGGTAATGATGGCGCCGCTTGAAGCCGTGCGAAAATTGCTGGCCAAGCAGGGAGTCGACATCGACTACTTCGACCTGATCGAGATGAACGAGGCGTTCAGCGTCGCGTCCATCGCACTGCGCAACGAACTCAAAATTAATCCCGCGAAACTTAACGTCAACGGCGGCGCGGTTGCGCTGGGACATCCGATTGGCTGTTCAGGCGCGCGCATCCTGACGACACTGCTCCACGCACTGCAAGATCGCGGCCTGAAGACCGGCCTCGCGGCATTGTGCCTGGGCGGCGGCAACGCGGTGGCGATGAGCGTAGAGATGTTGTAGCGAAACGGGCGAAGAAGCCTGTTTTTGCATAAATGAAAATTTACCGGAGAAAACCGATGGAAGTCAAACAAGTTGCAGTTATCGGCGCGGGCACGATGGGCAACGGCATCGCGCAGGTTTTCGCGGCATCGGGTTATGACGTGATCCTCATCGATATCAAGCAGGAATTTATCGACCGCGGCATGGCTACGATCCAGAAAAACCTCGGTCGCATGAAAGATAAAGACAAGATAAGCGAGGAAGATGTTAAGAGCGCACTGAGCCGCATCAAGACATCCACCGACATGAATGACGTCAAGGCTACGCAGTTGGTGGTCGAGGCGGCAACGGAAAACGAGGGGTTAAAGCTCGACATCTTCCGCAAGCTCGACGAGATATGCCCGCCCGCAACTATCCTTGCCACAAACACGTCGTCAATCAGCATCACGACAATCGGCGCTGCTACCAAGCGATCTGAAAAGGTCATCGGGATGCACTTCATGAATCCCGTTCCCGTAATGAAACTTATCGAAATCATTCGCGGACTGGTTACCGACGACTACACGTTTATGACAATCAACGATCTCTCGACCAAGCTCGGCAAAACGTCGGTCGAGGTCAACGACTATCCCGGATTCGTCGCCAACCGCGTGTTGATGCCGATGATAAACGAGGCGGTGTTCTGCCTGATGGAAGGCGTGGCCAGTGCCGAGGCAATTGACACGGTCATGAAACTGGGAATGAATCATCCGATGGGTCCGTTGGCGCTGGGCGATTTGATCGGGCTTGATGTTGTGTTGGAGATTCTCAACGTAATGCAGCGCGGCTACGGCGACGACAAATACCGGCCATGCGCATTGCTCAGGAAAATGGTTGCCGCCGGACATTTGGGACGCAAAACCGGTCGCGGCTTTTACGAATACGAATGAAAACAAACGCCCTATCGCCTCGCGGCGGTGGGGCGCGTTTTTTTGGTCGGCAGAAAACAGACGCACACGAACGTGCTGGTTAAACCCACTTGAACTTACCCGCTTTGCATACCGCATGATTCATCATAATCAATTGGTCACGTGCATGGCGTCCTCAACGAGGACATGAACATCGCAGGTAAGTGCGAGGCGGACATGTCAGACGCAATACCACGGGAAAGATGGTCCAGACGCTCTTCGTTTGTCCTGGCAGCCCTGGGCAGCGCAGTCGGGCTGGGCAATCTGTGGCGATTCCCCACGGTAGCCGCACAAAACGGTGGCGGTGCGTTCCTGATCCCCTACTTCATCGCATTACTTACCGCAGGCATCCCGCTCTTAATTGTAGAGTTCGGCCTAGGCCATATGTTCCAACGCTCCGCGCCGATGGCATGCAAAAAAGCAAACAAGAAATTTGAGTGGGTTGGATGGTGGTCACTGGGATGTGGCGCGGTCATCTGTTTTTACTACTGCGTAATCATGTCATGGGCGTGGAATTTCCTGGTGAGCGCGTTTACGGTTGGCTGGCGGCCCGAAGGCAAGGCCGAAGATTATCCGGTAACGTATTTCGACGAGACATTCCTGCGCGTAACGGAAACCGGCAGCGATCCGGGGAATTTCATCGGCGTCGTCCTGCCTATCCTGATAGGGTTGGCGGTAACATGGCTGGTAGTGTACTGGATCATCTCCAAAGGTGTTACTCGCGTTGGCAAGGTGGTAATGATAACAGTCCCGCTGCCGTGTCTGTTGCTGGTAGTGCTATTTGTCCGGGCGATAACTCTGCCCGGCGCAATGACGGGGATGGATTTGTATCTCAAGCCGGATTTTTCGCGGATACTCGACGCCAACGTGTGGCTTGCAGCGTATGGGCAGATATTTTTCTCGTTGAGCATAGGCTTTGGCGCACTGATCGCCTATGCAAGTTTTCTGCCTCGGAAATCTGACATCACCAACAACTCGCTTATCACGTCGCTGGGCAATTGCGGCACAAGTTTTTTCGCGGGCATGGTGGTCTTTAGCATAATCGGCTTCCTTGCGTTGTCGCAAGCTGATGCCGGATTTAACAACGACAGCATAGTCGCAAGCGAATACACCAAGCACTTATCGGCACTAAAGGAAAAATCTGCCGGCGAACTCTCCGCTGCGGAAAAAGCAGACTACGAAATATTGAGTGCGATTGCGAAATCCGAGGGCGCTGAACTCAAGGACATAAAGGACGATCAAATAAGATCGGCCATTGCTCCCGAACAGACCAAAGATTTCGTCAGAGGGCAAGCCGCACAGACTCTCGGAATCGCGCCGCAGGAAGTAAGCGAAACCGAAATTAATCGCAAAGCCACCGAGATAGTGGCGCATCAAAGCGGGCCGGGGCTTGCGTTCAAGATGTTCCCAATCGCCATTAGCAAAATGCCCGGAATATGGCAGGTAATTGTAGGCGTGTTGTTCTTCGTAATGCTTTTGATGTTGGGTATCGATTCAGCTTTTTCGCTGGTCGAAGGTCTGGTAGCAGGTCTGCACGACAAATTCGGTTTCAACAGGCACCGCACAACCGTACTGGTATGTGTTACGGGATTCCTGGCTGGGATTCCGTTTTGCACCTACGCCGGTTTGTTGTGGCTTGATATCGTAGACCACTGGATCAACGCATACGGGCTGGTCGGCGTGGGGCTGATGGAAGCGCTTTTGATAGGCTGGGTTTACAAGACAGCAAAATTCAGAAAATACGTCAACGAGCGTTCGGAAATAAGAATCGGCATTCTGTGGACTATCTGCCTAAAGGTAATAACGCCGCTGGTTTTAATTACCACGCTGATTTTGGCAATAACAGACGAATTTTCGCAACCATACGGTGATTATCCACTGTGGTCGTTAATCGTCGGAGGATGGCTGGTAATCGCATCGATTATTGCCGCGGGATTCCTCCTGATGCGCATGCGCTCAGGCCGCGACGAAACAATAGAGGAGGTCTAACAGTGTCAACTGGAGCATGGATTATGCTGGGCATTGGCTCGGCGTTTTTGTACGGCGGGTTGATCTGTTGCCTGATCATTGCCAAAAAGCACGGCAAGGGTGCAGGTTTTAACGAAAACGAACAGGACGATTCCAACGGAATCGATAACGATGTTGAAGATGTAAAATCATAAGCAAATGGGAGCCTTTCAATGGACTTCAATCTGACAGAAGAGCAACAGGCAGTTATGGAAACCGCGCGCGACTTCGCGGACAATGAAATCAAGCCGGTCGCGGCAGAATATGACCAGAAGGAAGAATTTCCCTGGCCGATAGTTAAAAAACTCGCCGAACTGGGATTCCTGGGCATGATTATTCCGGCGAAGTACGGCGGCAGCGAAGTTGGCAACGTCTCGCTGGCAGCGACGATTATGGAAGTCAGTCGCGTCTGCGCATCAACGGGCGTAACGCTTTCGGTCCACAACTCGCTGCTCTCAAACCCGCTGCTGAAGTTCGGCAGCGAAGCACAAAAGCAAAAATACCTGCCCAAACTCGCCAGCGGCGAATGGATCGGCGCATACGGGCTGACCGAATCCAGCGCAGGCTCCGACGCAGCCAACCAGAAAACTATCGCCGTCAAAAAAGGCGACCGCTACATCATCAACGGCCAAAAAGTGTGGATCACCAACGCTGGCGTCGCCGACGTAACCATCGTCTTCGCAGTAACCGACAAGGATGGCCGCAAGGGCAACAATGTCTCGGCGTTCCTCGTCGAGAAAAGTTTCCCCGGCTTCAACGTGGGAACCCACGAGAAAAAACTCGGTATCCGCGCTTCAGATACCGCCGAACTTTCGTTTGAAGATATGGAAGTGCCCGAGGAAAACCTGCTGGGCGATCTTAATCATGGTTTCAAGATCGCAATGGACACGCTTGATGGCGGGCGCATCGGTATCGCTTCGCAGGCCACCGGCATCCTGATGGGATGCCTCGAAGAGTCGGCACGCTATGCCAAAGAGCGAAAACAATTCGGCAAACCCATCGCAGCATTCGAACCGATCCAGTGGAAGATCGCCGAGATGGCAATGGAGCGGGACGCCGCGCGCCTGCTGACATTGCGAGCCGCACACCTAAAAGACATCGGCGCAAAACACACGCAGGAAGCGTCGATGGCAAAACTGTTCGCCTCGCGCGCCGCGAACAAGGCGGCGTGGAACGCCGTGCAAATTTTCGGCGGCTACGGCTACACCAAAGACTATCCGGTGGAACGTTTCTATCGAGACGCCAAAATTACCGAGCTATACGAAGGCACCAGCGAAGTCCAGAACATCGTGATTTCGCGTCCGTTCCTTCGGGACTAACGAACAAACAAAGCGAAAAAAATAATGAAAAAAATAGACGAAATCGCGCGCCGGCTGCTCGCTGGCGAAGTACCCGCTCTGGCGCGGGCGATTTCGATAATAGAAAATTGGGCTGACAAGGCCGAGGTGCTGATGGAGGCGGTCTTTCACAAGACCGGCCACGCACATCGCATCGGCATAACCGGGCCGCCCGGCGCAGGCAAGAGCACGCTGGTCGCAGGGCTAACCAAGCACATGCGCAAAAGCGACGCGAGCGTTGGCATCATCGCCGTCGATCCGACGAGTCCCTTTTCGGGCGGCGCACTGCTGGGCGACCGAATACGCATGGTCGATAGTTTCACCGATCCGGGCGTTTTCATCCGCTCGATGGCCAGCCGCGGAGGGATGGGCGGCCTGGCACGGGCAACGCACGATGCAGTGGACGTGATGGATGCGTCAGGCAGGGATTTCGTGCTCGTGGAGACGGTCGGCGTGGGACAGGAAGAACTCGACATCGTCAACATCGCCGACACGACGGTGGTCGTGCTATACCCCGAAGCAGGCGATGGCGTTCAGGCGATGAAGGCCGGGTTGATGGAGATCGCAGACATATTCGTAATCAATAAGGCTGATCGCGACGGCGCGGACAAACTCGCCGACGAGATACGAATCATGCTGGAATTGCGCTCGGAGGAATTGTTCGACGGCTACCGCCCGCCGGTGGTAATGACGACGGCGTTCCGGGGCGAAGGCATCGAAGAACTGGCTGCGGAGATGGAAAAGCATCTGTGCTTTCTAAGCGAAGGCGACTGGCGCGATAAAAAGCGCCGCGAGGCCGCGCGACTGAGGCTGCGCACGATAGTGGAATCGCATCTGGCAGTGGATCTGTGGGAAAACCGCAGCGCGCTGACGAAGCTAGAAGATCACGTTGACGCAGTACTTGCCAGAAAATACACGCCGTATGGCGCAGCAAAAGAAATATTGAGTGATTACTTCGGTAGCGTAAGTTGACAACAGGGAGAAACCACATGAACAAGACAATTGCGACAATAGCAATGATCGCTGTCTTTTGTGCGGCGTTTTGTGTCGGCTGCGGTGACGAGGCCAACCTTATGCCGGATACTTCTTTCGTGACCAAAGACGGCGTAACAATTTTTGCAGGCTACACCCTGCCAAAAGGTGCGAAGAAGGCCGTAATTCTGGTTCACGACAAAGGCACAGATCACAGCGTATGGGCAGACCTTACGCCCAAGCTCCATGAAGCGGGTTACGCGACATTGGCGATAGACCTGCGCGGCCACGGCCAGAGCCTCAAGCAGGGCGAAAAGACGCTGGACTACAAAGATTTCACTGACACGTGGACTGGCGAAGAAGGCAAGACGTGGATGATGGATTGTTACAAAGACGTCGAGGCGGGCATAAAATTTTTGGAGTCGAATGGCTTTGCAACAGCAAATATCGCCGCGATAGGCGAGGGCGAAGGCGCGGATATCCTTACACAATATCGCGGTCAACATCCAGCGCCAGACGGCAGGATTGTAGTCTTTGTGCTGCTCTCGCCGGAAATACGGGATTATGGCAGCACGATAAAAAATGTCGGGCCTATTGAAAAACTCGACGAAAAAATATTCCTTTATTATTGCAACAACGACACGGATTGCGGTGAATACGAAGGAAGCAAAATGTTCAAAAAGATGTCGGCAATAGCAGCGAAATATAAATCGGAGCTCCGGCAGGAATTGGTTGCAAGAAGATATGAAGGCACTGATCACGGCGTAGCGATACTCA